>CALGRQ010000469.1 GCA_937880795.1 uncultured Dyadobacter sp.
ATTCATGGGGTGTGTACGTCATCGGGCCATAGATTTATAAAACAGGGAGTACCCTTCTTATCCTTCATAAATGCCAAAGTTTTGTCCACAAAATACCGGGTTCTGTTCCAGCGTTTTATACTGTCCTTCTCCGACCAAATCCAGTTGGTGGCCGTAAGCAATGAATCCGGTTGTGGACTTTCATAGGTACTCACATGAAAATCGTATCCATACTGATCAAAACCTGGTGCATTCAAAACATCGCGTCCACCTCCCATATGCCATTTCCCAATGTGCGCCGTGGCGTAACCCGCACTTTTAAACAACCGGGCCATCGTCGGTACCTTTGGATTCAGAAAGTCTATTTGTTCGGCGTCTCGGTTGTGCTTTCGATGATCAAGATATGTCGTAAAGTTCCATTTCCCGGGATAGTTACCGGTGAGTAAACCGGCGCGTGAAGGAGAACAAATAGGGGCCGCACTATAATATTGTGTCAGTTTCATCCCCTGTTTGGCCAAGTGATCAATATTTGGAGTAGGAAGTACTTTACCACCATACGCACTGATATCACCCACTCCCATATCGTCGGTCAAAATGATTATAATATTGGGGTGTTTAGCCTTCTTTTTAGCCGGCTGTGCCTCGGCATTGGTAATAAGTCCCGTTAGTAGCATACATACAAGACCTAAAATCGAATTGAACTTTTCCATAAATGGGTATTAAAGGGCCTCAATCCAAAAGTTTTCAGAACTGCCTACAATGCATAGCGCTCTTTCAACATATTCATCATATATACGTTAATTTCCCATTGATTTCCCAAAGGCAGTTTCGTGTAAGGCGTCACAGGCATATAATTAGCCGGGCCAAATTCAGTGGTAATGGTCAATTGTGTAGCGCTCTTACGATGCATTTCCACCACAGCATCCCACCAACCCAGGTGTGCTTGTAAAACGTCATGCCACTCTGGTGCTCGCGGATCATTGACCTGCGGTCCTTCCGGGTGCCCTACCCTGCTGTGAATATGGTCGGTATGTGCAATGGCCACCGCAACCTCCTCCGCCTGATCTTCAAGTAAGGATTCGTGCACAGCACACCAATGCGATATGTCCAGCGTAATACGTAGCTCAGGTAATTGGGTTAAATATTGACGGGTAATGTTGGCAGCATACAGACTTTTCCCCCGATGTGTTTCATGAATAATGCGCACACCCGACTCCTCAGAAAGCTTGGCGGCTAAAGCAAACAAACTGCTATTTTGTTGGTAGTTATAATAATCCTTACCAGTTTGGCAATTGATGAAAACGGGATTTGCACTAATAAGATTTCTTAAATACTTCTCATAATTTATGGTATGCTCATCCAGATCCTTTTCCAAAGACTGCCAATATTGCCCGACCAGTTCCAGCGCGTTGTCTTGCAACGTACTGAGTATTCTTTGTTTATCTGGTTCGCCGAAAGGCAAAGCCATTTCTACACCATCATAGCCGGCCTCTTTAACATTCCGACAGAACATATCGAATGGCAGCATATTTCCCCAAGCAGGTGCATAAAATTTGATTTTCATCAGACATCAAGAATTAGTTGATGATAAAAGGCAAATTGATGTTTTTATACCGTGGCAAACGAAGTTGTTTACGCATATTTTTAAAACTTTCAGTAGGTCCCTGGGCTGCCAGCATATTTACCATCCATGCCGGAATAATGCCCCCTGGATCCACCTGTAAGGTATATTCTACTTTTACCCAATCCTGTTTCAGGGGGGAAATCACCCAATGACCTATGGAATGTGTTATTCTAACAATTCCCTTTTTATCCGACACCCAACCCGGTACTGCGGGAGCATTTACCGTCACAATTTTAGTGTCTGGATCCTGCGTCACTTTAATATGCGCCACAAAATCCCGATTTTCCAGAGGCCATGGTAAACCCACCTCAGAGTAATAGAAAAGTTCAGAAGGAGATATTTGCTTGACCAATGAACATGACTTGGTATGCGACACCCAATTGGTGGCAGCCGGCAAATCCATCAGTAGATATACCAATTGTGCGGCCGACGCCTGAATGACACATTCCACACGAACGGCTTTTACTTTACTGGTTTCAATTGCCTTAGAATAAACCTTTATACCCTCCTTTTCCGAAATTAAATTCCATCCTTTTTGCCCATAAACTACACTGAAAGAGAAGTATATCAACAAAAAAGAAACCACATTTTTATATGTCATTTACCCTCAATCTGTTTCTAAAAAACGAATCCCAATGTACCAAAAGTACAATATATTTCCTTCATAAATAGTGGGCGTTCAAGAGCGACAAAGTGGGCCAAAAGACAGAAAAGAAACCGAATAAAATTTCGATTCACGGCACAAGCGTGAACGAGCAGGAATTTTTTTTATAAAATATCTCCTTCTCAAAGCCGTATATCCACATATTCTTTTGAAATTTGTACAAATGAAGCCTTTGAACAGTCCGTTTTTCAGTAGAATAGTCATTCGCAGTCTCCTGAGTCGTTAAATTTTAAAAAATATTTAGCATAAAACGAATTACTGGCGGCAATTTTTAGTTACATACAGAACCAGTTGTCAACCGCAACGATATAAGCCTCAAACTTAAAAAAATACAATGGCTAAGTACTTAAACGAAACATCCAGGACTTTCAGTGAATTCCTATTAATTCCAGGCCTTACAACGAAAGATTGCGTACCAGGAAAAGTTTCACTAAAAACTCCACTTACCAAATACACGAAAGGACAAACACCTGATATCGAGCTCAATATTCCGTTCGTTTCAGCTATTATGCAATCTGTTTCGAATGACGGGATGGCCATTGCACTGGCAAAAAATGGCGGTTTGTCATTCGTATTCGGCTCACAATCCATTCAGGAGCAAGCCGAAATGATTCGTAAAGTTAAAAATCATAAATCAGGTTTTGTAGTTAGTACAGCCAACCTGACTCAGGAACATACACTGAAAGATGTCATTGCATTAAAAGCCAAAACAGGTCACTCGACCATTGGTATCACCGATGACGGTACCGCAGAAGGTAAATTATTGGGTATTGTTACCAGCCGCGATTACCGTGTTGGAACTGACGCCCTGACGACTAAAGTGAAGGAGTTCATGACACCTTTTTCAAAACTCATCACTGCGCAGGTTGGATGTACCCTCAAAGAAGCCAATGACCTGATTTGGGAGCATAAGCTAAATAGTTTACCGGTGATCGACGAGGAACAGAACTTTAAGTTTTTTGTATTCAGAAAAGATTACGAAAACCATAAAGAAAATCCACTTGAACTGACCGACAAACAAAAGAAATTGGTTGTTGGTGCAGGTATCAATACCCGCGACTACGCCGAAAGAGTTCCCGCTTTGGTTGAGGCTGGTGTAGACGTATTGTGTATCGATTCTTCGGATGGCTTTTCTGAATGGCAGCGTGAAACTATACAATATATCAAGAAAGAATTTGGAGAGCAGGTAAAAGTAGGCGCAGGAAATGTGGTAGATCGTGATGGTTTCCTTTACCTGGTTGAATCCGGTGCTGATTTTGTGAAGGTGGGTGTAGGCGGTGGCTCAATCTGTATCACCCGTGAAACCAAAGGAATTGGACGGGGCCAAGCTACTGCGCTTATTGAGGTAGCAGCTGCTCGTGATGAATATTTCCAAAAAACCGGCGTTTATGTCCCCATTTGCTCGGACGGCGGTATAGCGCAAGATTACCACATGGTATTGGCATTGGCCATGGGAGCCGACTTCCTCATGATGGGGCGCTATTTTGCAAGATTCGACGAAAGTCCAACCAGAAAGCTGTTGGTGAACGGAAGCTATGTAAAAGAATATTGGGGAGAAGGTTCTAACCGTGCACGTAACTGGGAACGTTACGACATGGGCGGCACCGACGGCCTTAAATTTGAAGAGGGCGTGGATAGCTACGTACCATACGCGGGTAGCCTGAAAGACAACCTAGCCATTACATTGGGGAAAATCAAATCAACCATGTGCAGCTGCGGAACCATTTCTATTGATGAGCTTAAAGAAAAAGCAAGTATAACGCTTGTTTCTTCTGTAAGTATTGTCGAAGGTGGCGCGCACGACGTCATTGTAAAAGAATAGGTTAGCAAACTTTTATATAACCTCCCAAGCTTTAAGGACCGCCTTATTGCTTGGGAGTTTTTTTATATCTATCCATCAAAATTCGACTCACCACGGTATACAGAGAGAAGTATTTTATTTTTAAATATACTAATTCGATAGACTATATATTTTTATACATTTGTACTCGGATCATTTTTATTAAATATCTATGCTGAACTCAACCCGCATAAGTCTATACAAAAACGAAACGTTAGCGATTGAAGCTTTTAAATTATACCGATTAAAAAAAGGATTATCACAATTTCAACTAGCTAATGA
>CALGRQ010000470.1 GCA_937880795.1 uncultured Dyadobacter sp.
GAGACAATGTATCCATTGGGAGGAATGTCTCCATCATCTGCACGGGTGTAATTGCCCACGTAGGCGAAGGAATCACAATTGGACATGGTGTTGGCATTAACGATAACGTATACCTGGGTGCACAGGGACATATCTCTATCGGCGACAACGTCATCATTGGTCCGGGCGCCAGAATTTTCTCGGAAAATCATGTTTTCTCCGATACAACTGTTCCCATCAAAGCACAAGGAGTTACCCGGAAAGGGGTTAAAATAGGCCACGACTGCTGGATTGGATCTGGTGCAGTCATTCTCGATGGGGTTGAAATCGGGAGCGGGTGCGTTATAGCGGCCAGCTCGGTTGTAACCAAATCATTCCCTACTAACTCGGTAATTGGAGGTGTACCAGCCAAACTTATCAAAAATAGAGACCATGAAAAAATTTAAAATAGCAATCATAGGAACACGCGGTATACCTAATTTCTATGGCGGCTTTGAGCAGTTTGCAGAATATTTGGCAAAAGGGCTTGTAGAACGCGGACATGATATTACGGTATATAATTCACACTTGCATCCTTATCAAGAAACCGAATGGAATGGAGTGAAATTGGTACATTGCCAGGATCCCGAAGATAAATGGGGTACCGCCGGACAGTTTATATATGACTTAAATTGCATCCTGGACACCCGTAAAAAAGACTTTGACATCATTTTGCAACTGGGGTACACCAGCAGTACTATTTGGGGATGGTTACTTCCACGTAAAAGATCAATTGTGACCACCAATATGGATGGACTGGAATGGTCACGCTCTAAATACTCCAAGCCAGTTCAATGGTTTCTGAAACAGGCCGAATATCTTGCCACAGTTTTTAGTGACTACTGGATTGCCGATTCTTTGGGAATACAGGACTATTTGACGAAAAAATATAATATTCCATCTACGTATATCCCGTATGGTGCGTTCCCATTTATCACACCCGACCAGGGCGACCTCAAAGCCTATGACGTTCAACCATTTGGATACAACATGCTTGTGGCTCGGTTTGAACCTGAGAATAATATCGATACTATTCTCGCCGGAGCAGCAGCGGCCATTCAAAAATCTCCGTTTCTGGTCATTGGTAAACACAACACCACCTATGGTGAATATCTGAAAGAGAAGTATAAAGGACATCCTCACATCCGGTTTGTCGGTGGCGTCTATGACATCAATATACTTAACAATTTGCGTTACTACTGCAACCTGTATTTTCATGGACACTCAGTGGGAGGAACGAATCCGTCATTACTGGAAGCTATGGCCTCGCAGGCACTCATTTGTGCCAACAGAAACCTTTTTAACAGCACCATTTTAGAAAAAGACGCTTTCTACTTCTCTAATATCTCAGAAGTAAGCCACTATATCGATACGGTAAAACTTGAAAAAATCTATGAATGGAATACCATTATAGATCAATACGAAACCCATTTTAGAACCATTTACTCAGCCAAAAAATGAAATTCGAAACAACAACCCTATCGGATGTTTTTCTGATTAGGCCAGCTGTCTTTCATGATGATAGAGGTCACTTTTTTGAATCATTCAACGCCTCTGCCTGGCAAAAGCAAGGGTTGCCATATTCATTTGTCCAGGATAATCAATCCTACTCACATCAGGGCGTGGTTCGTGGGTTACATTTCCAAACCGGGATACATGCTCAGGGAAAGCTGGTACGTGTGATACAAGGGCGTGTGCTTGATATAGCACTTGATCTCCGGGCCGATTCTGCTACTTTTGGAAGATATGAGCTTTTTGATCTAGACGCCAAAAATGGGCATATGGTTTATATTCCGGAAGGATTTGCGCATGGATTTGTGGCTTTGGAAAACAGCATTTTTCATTACAAATGCACCAATGGCTATTGTAAAGAAGCCGAAGCCGGTATACACTGGAACGATCCCGCACTACAAATTCCATGGGGTATACAAAACCCCATAGTGTCCGAAAAAGATCAGATCCTACCCACATTACAGCAGTACTTAGAAAACACCCAGGATAAAATACTGATATAAGCAAATCATATAAACACATTTTTCTCAACGTTTCTATCATGAAAAAAATACTTATCACAGGGGGCGCAGGATTTATTGGCTCCCATGTCGTTCGCAGGTTCACCACCCAATATCCAACATACCAAATCTATAACCTGGATGCCCTTACCTATGCAGGTAATTTGGAAAACCTCAGCGATATAGACGCTCTTCCCAATTATCATTTTGTTAAAGGAGACATTACAGACGCTGCTTTTATAGATGAATTATTTCAGTTGCACGATTTTACCGGAGTAATACATCTTGCCGCTGAATCTCACGTGGATCGATCCATTTCAGACCCGCTTTCATTTGTGATGACCAATGTGGTAGGTACGGCAAACCTTTTAAACGCTGCCAGAAAAGCCTGGAAGGATGAACTGGGTAAACCGGATCGTACAAGATTGTTTTATCATGTATCCACAGATGAAGTATATGGTGAGCTTCACGATCCAAATGAGTTTTTCCTCGAAACAACAAAATATGATCCCCGTTCACCGTATTCTGCTTCGAAAGCATCGTCGGATCACTTCGTGAGAGCTTATCATGCAACTTACAAGCTACCGGTTGTCATTTCCAACTGTTCCAACAATTACGGTCCCAATCATTTCCCGGAAAAACTGATTCCGTTGATGATTCATAACATCATCCAAAACAAACCTTTACCCGTATACGGAAAGGGAGAAAATGTGCGAGACTGGTTGTATGTAGAGGACCACGCACGTGCAATCGATGTTATTTTCCACAAAGGAATGGTAGGAGAAACCTATAATATTGGCGGACACAACGAATGGAAAAATCTGGATTTGGTTTTATTACTCTGTAAAACGATGGACGAAAAACTAGGTCGTGAAGCAGGTACATCCGAGAAATTGATCACCTATGTTACCGACCGGGCCGGACATGACCTGCGCTATGCGATTGATGCAACCAAACTTAAAAATGAGCTTGCCTGGGAACCTTCCCTACAATTTGCCGAGGGGTTGGAGCGTACCGTAGACTGGTATCTAAACAATACAGCATGGCTGGAAAACGTAACCTCTGGTACTTATCAGAAATACTATGAGGGCATGTATGCCATCAGATAACTGTTTTTAACGCATAAAAATTAACCGCAGACCTATGTCTGTCAACTGTTCAATTCTTAAAATTTCAACAGAAGCCAACAGCCAATCTCGCTGAAAGCCCATAAGCTAAACATGAAAGGAATCATTCTTGCCGGCGGATCCGGCACACGCCTTCACCCCCTCACCCTTGCTGTTAGCAAGCAACTTATGCCTGTATACGATAAGCCAATGATATATTATCCTTTGTCTATTCTCATGCTGGCCGGCATTCATGAAATACTTATTATTTCGACCCCGCACGACCTACCCCATTTCGAGAAACTACTCGGTGATGGCAGCAGATTGGGATGCAAGTTTAGTTACGCAGTTCAACCAAGTCCGGACGGACTGGCCCAGGCGTTTATTATCGGGGAGGAATTCATTGGAAAAGATAAAGTTGCATTGGTTTTAGGTGATAATATATTCTATGGCTCTGGTTTATCAAAGCTGTTACAAGCCAACAACGACCCCGACGGTGGCGTTATATATGCCTATCAAGTGCACGACCCTGAACGTTACGGTGTTGTTGACTTTGACCCCGATTTCAATGCTTTATCCATCGAAGAAAAACCCGTCAACCCAAAGTCTAACTATGCAGTACCTGGGCTATATTTTTATGACAATGATGTGGTTGAAATCGCTAAAAATGTAAAACCATCTCCTCGTGGCGAAATTGAGATTACAGATGTAAACAAGAAATACCTTGAATTAGGAAAGCTAAAAGTAGGTGTCCTGGATCGTGGAACTGCTTGGCTCGATACAGGTACTTTCGAATCGCTGATGCAAGCAGGTCAGTTCGTACAAGTTATAGAAGACCGTCAAGGGCTGAAAATAGGCTGTATTGAAGAGGTAGCTTACCGCATGGGCTTTATCGACAAAAAACAATTGGGTGAAATAGCCAAACCGCTGGTTAAAAGCGGATATGGTGCTTATCTACTTAAGCTCCTCAATGAAAAGTAGCAGGTACTATCCAAAGTATGAAATTGTTGGTTTAGGTTCATGCATGCATAACCACAAGACATTTCTAAAATTGGGGGCCCATCACTTCTGGTAATATACCAGAAATAAATATGATTTTTTCCAACAAAACAGAGTTTAAGATCCTTAATATCAATCAATTAGATTAAATATCCGTTTTTCTTGTAGTTTATTTTAAATATTTTTTGTATAATTGTTGTAGAAATCTTTCTACAACAATTATAAATAACTATTACATTAAAGTAGTTGTAATTAACCTTTAAACCTAAACCATATATAGCCCGACAAACACTACGCATACCCCAACTTAGGACTTAATTTACTCAACGTTATTTTAAATTTTATGAAGCACCGCCTATCTGGAGTTCTCCCGAAGGTACATCTATGGGCCGACGTCGGCCTGTTGAATGCATCCTTTTTGTTCGCCTACCTGGTACGTTTTGATGCGCTGTCTAACATGACGGACAACAGGTATTTCAATTTGCTTCTGGTCAGCAATTTACTCTGGCTACTTTGTACGTACTTACTGAAAACGTACCGCTTCGACCGCTTTTCTTACAGCAACAACCGCCAGACGCTGAACGTATTGAAGGCTGCTGTAATTCATGGTGGAATGGTCCTTGCCTATATGTATTTTACACAGCAAGGTGAAGATTACTCACGTCAGCAATTTGCATACTCCTACACTTTCTTTGCTATTTCCACGGTGGTTGCGAGGTTATTTATGCTGCACCTCATTCAACAATATCGCCAGGCAGGATACAATTCCAAAACCTATGCGGTAATTGGTAAAGGAGACTTGGCGGGAATGATCGACGGGTTTTACAGTAGCCGAAAGGAACTTGGCTTTAAAAAATGTGGTGTATTTGAAATTAGAAAACACACCAACGAACAAGAACGTTTGGAGCAATTTCTGGAAGAGTCAGAACCTGACTATATCTATTGCTGCCTCTCCGATATGGATGACAAACTGGTAAAATCTGTCATACACGTTGCACAACGTCAAAAAACGCAGGTGAGGCTGGTCCCGGATTTCAGAGGATTCATGTCTAACTACGCCAGTATCGAGTATCACGATATGTATCCCGTTATTCAAGTTAATACCAAACCTTTTTCCAATGTAGAAGAAGCAACGATAAAACGGGTTTTTGACCTTGCTTTTTCCTGCACCGTAATGGTATTGGGAGCGCCACTGTTTTTAATGCTTATCCTACTGGTGCGAATTTCTTCCAAAGGCCCGGTCTTCTTTTTACAGGAACGCTCTGGCCGTTGGGGAAAAATTTTCAAGGTGATTAAGTTTCGTACCATGTATGCCGATTCTGAAAAGTTTGGTATGCAGCACTCTCAGGGAGATCATGACCCACGGATCACACCGATTGGCCGGATACTGCGTCGTACACGTCTGGATGAGCTTCCTCAATTTTACAATGTATTTGTTGGAGATATGTCCATTGTTGGGCCAAGACCGCTCTATAAATATGATGTGGATATGCTCATGGCCGAAGCCGCATGAGTTTAGAAAACTGCTTACGGTAAAGCCAGGTATAACATCCATTGGCCAAATTAAGGTGGGCTACGCCTCTACCCTGGCCGAAAATGTGGAACGTTTGAAATACGACTTACAATACCTTAGCAAATACAGCATCGTCACGGACGTCTCCCTCATCTTTCAAACCATACAGGTGATGCTGTTGGGAAGAGGGCGCTGAGTCGACGGACACCTCATCGTGAATCACCAACCTGGTATATCCCAGAAACGAACCTACAAGTTTGAATCTGGGGTATACCAAACTAGCTGATACAGATTAAAAGGCCTTTTCAACTTCTTCCTTCTATCCTATTGAATATTCTCCTCACTCTAAAAATCCA
>CALGRQ010000471.1 GCA_937880795.1 uncultured Dyadobacter sp.
AAAGGGAGTTTAGCTCAGTTGGTTCAGAGCATCTGCCTTACAAGCAGAGGGTCGGGGGTTCGAATCCCTCAACTCCCACAAAAAAGAAAACGCTTTCAACGCAAGTTGAAAGCGTTTTTTCGTTTACCTCAATTCCTCTCATCATATACTACATTGGGATAATTGTCCGTTTTTATTTTACTTTACATTATAAGTACGAACACACATTAAAAATGTAACTTTTTCAATATCAACTTTCACACCGATACAATACACAATATGAATATAGCACTCGTAACCGGTTCTGCTGGTTTGATAGGAAGTGAGTCTGTTGCTTTTCTAGCCGATAAATTTGATCTTATCATTGGAGTTGATAATAACCTCCGTCAATACTTTTTTGGCGCCGACGGTAATACCGAATGGAATCGTAACAGAATTGAGGACGCTTACAGCAATTACAAACACTACTCAGCCGACATTAGAGAAGTGAGTCAACTGGAACCGATATTCAAAGAATACGGAACAGATATAAAACTAATCATCCATGCAGCTGCGCAACCAAGTCACGACTGGGCGGCACGTGAGCCTTTTACCGATTTCGGAGTAAATGCCACAGGAACGCTGAATATGCTGGAAATGACAAGACTTCATTCCCCAGAAGCCGTTTTCATCTTTACTTCCACCAACAAGGTATATGGAGACAATCCAAACTACCTTCCATTGGTTGAACTTGAAAATCGTTGGGAAATTGACGAAAGTCATCCCTATTTTAAGAACGGAATTGATGAAAACCACAGCATTGACCATACTAAGCATTCTGTCTTTGGAGCGTCAAAAGTTGCTGCGGACATCATGGTGCAGGAATACGGCAAGTATTTCGGCATGAAAACAGGTATATTCCGTGGAGGATGTCTTACAGGACCTAACCACTCGGGAGCTCAATTACATGGTTTCCTTGCCTATCTGATGAAATGCGCCATTACTGGCAATCATTATACGATCTTTGGATATAAGGGCAAGCAGGTACGAGATAACATTCACAGCCATGACCTCGTGAACATGTTCTGGCATTTTTACCAGAATCCGCGTCCGGGAGAAGTTTATAATGCAGGGGGTGGTCGCTTTGCCAATTGCTCGATGCTAGAAGCCATCGCACTATGCGAACAAATTACAGGAAATAAGCTTTCATACTCATACTCCGATACCAACCGTATCGGTGACCATATCTGGTATGTAAGTGACCTATCTAAGTTTAAATCCCACTACCCAGGCTGGAACTGGGAATATGGCCTCGTAGAAACGTTAACGCAAATCCACGATGGAATATCCTCGAGATTAGGTATAAAAACTGTTTAACAACTAAAAGGACGTAAGCATACTGAGTATTCTTACGTCCTTTTTTATCTCCACACATGCCTGAAAATTTTGTAATAATCATCCCTCAATTTAACGATTGGGAAGCGCTCAATCTGCTTATCTCCAAGATAAATGCAGACCTGGATACCCGAATTTTACAAAATACAACCCTGCTAATCATCGATGACTGCTCGTATAAAGAGCGCACAGAGCCCTTTTCTGCTTTCGGTGGGCAAGAGATTAAGGTTCTTCGTTTATACCGTAACCTGGGGCATCAGAAGGCCATCGCAATTGGCTTGTCTTACGTAGCCGAACAAATGACAACCGATAAAGTGATTGTCATGGATGCTGATGGAGAGGATAATCCCGCTGATATCAATAGACTGGTCGCTAAATCTCTGGAAGAACCTGGAAAAATCATTTTTGCTGAACGCAATAAAAGAACGGAGAACTTTGTGTTCCGTTTCTTTTATATTATCTATAAAATGGTTTTCAAACTGCTTACAGGAAAAGTGATCACCTTTGGGAATTTTAGCCTGGTTCCACAAAAAAAATTACAAAACCTGGTTCGCGTTTCCGAAATATGGAATAATTATCCGGGAGGTGTTATTAAATCAAGAATTCCGTACGATTCTGTGCTCACCGACCGCGCCACACGTCTTGCCGGTGAAAGTAAAATGAACTTCGTTTCGCTCGTTTTACACGGTCTTAGTGCAATATCCGTTATGGCTGATACTACCGCTGTAAGGATATTGATATTCTCTATGGTGATGTCCGGCGTTGCGATTGCCTTCATCATTTTTATCCTTTTCCTAAAACTAATAGGAAATGCCACCCCTGGCTGGGCTTCTACATTAGGTAGCACACTTATGATCCTAATGCTGCAATCCTTCCTGATTTCCTTATTTTTGGTCTTCATGGTATTACAGTATCGGTCACAACAACATTTTATACCGGCTGTTCACTACCGCGACTTTGTTGAAAAGGTAGAGACTTTTAGCTAGCAAAATGATTCATTTTGATAACAACCCTACGTTGTATTGGTTATGCGGATATCTGTTAACAGGTATTGTCATACTTTGCGCTATATCAAAAAAAGTACCTCTCGCTGGATTTATAGTAGCGTGTATGCTATTATTGGTCGGTATGAGAATGCCGGTGGTTGTTTTCAATCGGGAATTAAATGCGGACGAAAGTCAAATGCTCAGTCATGCCATTACGCTTAACCAAGACCCTATTTACTGGCAATCCGCAGATGGTACCACCATTGGTCCACTTGACAATTATCTACTGGTAATCCCCAAACTTCTGGGTTTTCAGATTGATTACACTTCGGGACGAGCCATGGGACTCTTGTGCACCGCTGCTGCTATTCTATTCCTTTTTTTTAGTTTACGTCAGATTTTTGGAGAACAAACGGCACGTATAAGTATTCTTTTCCCTTTATTCTTACTTGCATTTACGCAGGAGGTCGACTTTGTACACTATTCAAGCGAGCAACTGCCAGTTCTTCTACTCAGTGCCTGCTTATGGCTACTCACTCAATTATTTCATTCCGATAAAAATCGATCAACCATTGGTTTTTCCCTGGCTTTGCTTGCGGGCATGATACCATTTGCTAAACTGCAAGCCGTTCCTATGGCGATAGTGCTGGTCAGCTGCGCGCTATGGGTTACGTTTACCAAATTCAAGAGAAACAGACAGATAAAGCCTATACTGGCAATCATGGCTGGCGGAATTACGTTTCCCTTACTTGTATTGATATGGACGATATACTATGACGTATTTGATGATCTTATCGATTTCTATATCTTGGGTAATGTCATTTATGCGGGCGGAAACGAAGCGCCAGCCATCCCCGTCCAATTCTTCAAAATTTTTAACCTATCCGCTGATTTTAAAGCATTCACGTTTGCGCTGCTCATCCCGATGCTGGCCGGCTTATGGTATTTGATAACAACCCGAAAATCGTGTGCGATAAAAAGTCACACAATCATCATAAGTGCCATTGCGCTCCTGATACTATCCAGTATATATGCTGTTACCAAGTCGGGTAACGATTTCATTCATTATCTCAATTTTTGCATTATTCCCTGGACATTATTAGCCGCATGGGGCATCCAGAAATGGGGAATTAAAAGCATTGTATTTCCTGTCTTCTTGATTCTCTGGTTTTTTATTGGAGATGCTCTTTCCTATAAAAAACACCATTTACTCAATAGTTTCGCATCTGATAACGCTCGCTCACTTGCACAAAGTCCAGCGGTATCCGAGCTAAAAAAGTATACGAAAGAAAAGGATTTTATGGCCGTATGGGGTTGGCAATGTAGTTATTATGTAGAGGCACAACTTGCAGAAGCTACCGCCGAAAACCACTCGGAACGCTCCATTTTTAAACATGCCATGCAGGATAAATATAAAAGCCGGTATCTTTCTGATATTCAGAGAACGACACCGGCTATATTTCTGGATGCAGTAGGAAAAAATAGTTTATGGGTACAAGATAGAAAAACCCAAGGCTTTGAAAACTTTCCTGAGCTCGCAGATTTTATTAATCGAAACTACACATATCAAGGTCTTTTTGATGACACCCGACTTTACGTTCGTAATGATCGGATCAAAACTCCTTAGGTAAGTGCGTCTAATTCCGGTGCATTTTCAACTTTTAATAAATCGGTCAATGTCGTCTTGTCCAAAACTGCAAGGTTTGCATCACGCCATCTTTCGAGTACAGTCCGAAGGCTGCATGTTTCTTCATCTTTACAGTCATCACACTTTCCATAGAAAAACATTGATACGCATAACGCAGGTGCAATAGGCCCATCAATAATACGAAGCACTTTGGAAAAGCTCACCTCTCCTGGTGGAACCCGAAGCATATAACCTCCTCCCTTCCCCTTTTGACTTTGCAAAACACCATTATTTCGCAAATCAAGAAGTATCGCCTCTAAAAATTTCTTTGGTATTTTTTCCTTTTCAGCAATATAGGAGATGAGGACCGGCCCCTTCCCGAATTGTTCTGCTAAAACTTTAAGCGCTTTCAGCGCGTATTTTGCTTTTTTTGATATCATTGTTGATTCAATGTACTTTGTAAAATTCGCCTACCATTAAAGCCTCTTCGTAGAGACTTTCTGTTGTCCCGCAATAGCAATGGTACAAGTTAAACTTGGATTTAGGTTCAGAGTAGTAAGCTACAAAAATGTATTAATTTAAAGAAATTTTTCACTCAATCCGTTAAATATTGTGGAACGGAGTTATGATTAATTATAACCCGGGAAACCATTTAAAAGTTTTACCTATACCCAAATGCGCTATAACGTCACAAACTTAATCCCCCAATCCTAAATATATCGATTCTATGGCAGCCGTGGCAAATCTACACCTACCTACGCAAGAAGTGAGGGTAACCTCCTGTCTATACCTGTACGGATCAGAGGCAAATGATGAGCTTGGGAAACTGATTATTGAAGAAATAAACCGCATGTACAACGAGCCACAAGGCACTGTTCGCATACAAGATCGTGACATGCGTGTAGTATTTAACATTAGTTACGCCCTTATAAATACCAACGAAGCACTTCGTATGTCATCTTTCAACGATAGCTATCTTAACAACTTTATTCGAATCGAGGCTGAAAACCATATTACCAGATCCTTTATGGGGTTTGGCTTAGGTGATAATGCGGGTCACTGGCTTACATCGGACAACCTCGGCACATCTACCACCGCCGCGCATGAGTTTGGACATAGTTTAGGACTCGACCACCCCGCTAATCCAGATTTTCGAGGTTCCTCCGCACCACCTCCCATCATGGCAGCACGGGGTAGCTTGGTTGATCCACAATATCAATGGAACCCGTTGGCCAAGGCTGGTGAATATGGTGGCACGATGAACCCCATTCACCGAAGGGTGTCTCAGGAAGAAATTGCCCTCATCGTAGAGGGACTCACTTTTGATGAAACAGAGACCTACTACATTGGCTATTTGTCCAATAATTTATTTGACCGAAAAGGGACAGTAGTATAAGGAGTAGTCGCGAGGTATATGATCCGCACTTTTCTGTACAAAACTAAATAAGCCTGGCAGATTGCTCCACCAGGCTCATTTGCTTCTATAACCTAAAACTATAAGTCAATCAAAAATAGCTTGTACTAAGCATTTTAGAAAAATCGTTAGGCTCTCTAGTTTCTTGGCGGTTTCCCTCCATTTAACAAGCCTTGCATTCTTTCCAGGGTTTTCTTCTCTCCACAAAGCGAAAGGAAGGCCTCTCTTTCCAGATCCAGCAGATACTGTTCAGTAACGTTTTGCGCATAGCTCAAATCACCGCCATTAATAACGTAGGCAAGTTTATTCGCAAGTTTGGCATCATGGTCGCTGATGTAATTAGCAAGACGCATTTGAGATATACCAGCCATAAATAAGGCCATTCCCCCTTTACCCTGAACTTTTATGTCATTCCGTTGCTTAGGCTGAGTATATCCATTATCGGCTAAATCCATAGCAGCTTGCTTGGCTTCCGCGATTAATCGTGACCGATTCAGTACAATCTGATCCTTTTCCTGTAGATAATTCATGGCCCTTGCCTCCTGTGCCGAGGTCGATACTTTGGCCTGTGCAATGTTCATGAAGGCAGTCTGCAAAATATTCAACTCGGTATCACCTGTTTGGTATAGGTCTGAGCATCGCAATGCCATTTCCTTTGTTCCACCCCCAGCCGGAATCAGTCCCACACCCAACTCAACAAGCCCTATATACGTTTCAGCGTGTGCTACCACTTTATCGGCATGCAGATTGAGTTCGCAACCTCCTCCCAATGCGAGAGAATGCGGTGCAGTTACAACCGGAATTGATGAATATCTGGCACGCATCATGGTTTGTTGGAACTGAGCAATCACCATATTTATTTCGTCAAACTCTTGCTCAATGGCGAACATGAACAACATCGCCAGATTCGCCCCTGCCGAAAATGCCTCCGTAGATTCATTTCCAATAACCAATCCACGGAAATCTTTCTCCGCCAGGCTAATTGATTTCTGAATACCCTCAATCACCTCGGCGCCCATGGTATTCATTTTAGACTTAAATTCCAGGTTCAATATACCGTCGCCAATATCATACACATTTGCTCCGGCATTTTTCCAGACAATATTATTGCTCAAATTGCTCAGCAAAATGAATCCATCCTGTCCGGGTATTTTCTTATACGATTTGGAAGCTACGTCATAATAAAGACGTTTGCCATTTTCCACTTTGTAGAACGATTCATTTCCGGCTGACACCATTTCATAAACCCATGCTGCGGGTTTCAGGTTTTCCTTTTCCATGATTTCCAGCATCGCTTTCACCCCGATGGCATCCCATGTTTCGAACAATCCTAGCTGCCAGCCAAACCCAGCTGAAATGGCCTGATCGATACGGAAAATTTCATCCGAAATTTCAGGTATGCGGAAAGAAGCATATTTAAAAATATCGGAGAACGTTTTTCGGTAAAACGCTCCTGCCTTATCGTTTCCAGCCAATAAAACGCTAAAACGCTTCGGAACCTCGCCGATCGCTTTGGTTGCCTCCAAGGTAGCAAACTTCACTTTACCGGAGGGTTTGTATTCCAGTGTGGAAAAGTCAAGTGCCAGAATCACCGACTTACCGGCTTCATCCTTAATTTTTTTATAAAAACCTTGTCCTGTTTTGTCGCCAAGCCATTTATTGTCATATAGCTTTTGCATTACTCCAGGTAGTACAAATGCATCTCTCGACTCGTCTGTACCTTCTCCTGATGCATATAGGTTGTTGGCAACATGCACCGTGGTGTCTAAGCCAACAACATCCGACAACCGGAATGTACCCGATTTCGGTCGACCAACTACCGGCCCTGTCAATTTATCAATTTCATCCACACTCAGACCCATCTCTTCCGCTGTGCGAATGGTTTGGATGAGCGCATAAATACCCAATCGATTGGCGATAAAACCAGGTGTATCCTTGCACAATACTGTTGTTTTACCCAAGAAAAGATCGCCATAGTGCATCAGAAAATCTACAACGCCCTGGTCTGTCTCGGCTGTTGGTATTATTTCAAGAAGCCGTAGGTAACGGGGTGGGTTAAAAAAGTGTGTTCCACAAAAATGCTTCCGGAAATCATCACTTCTGCCTTCGGCCATTAGGTGAATAGGTATACCCGAAGTATTGGAAGTGATCAGGGAACCTGGCTTGCGGTGTTGTTCCACCCTCTCGTAAAGACTTTTTTTGATATCCAGCCGTTCCACAACCACCTCAATCACCCAGTCGTAGTTTTTTATATCGGCCAGGTTATCGTCAAAATTCCCCAGCTTAATACGAGATGCGAATGCCGGACTATACAACGAAGCCGGTGTAGCCTTTAAGGTTTGTTGAAAAGAATCGTTCACAATCCTGTTTCGTACTGCGGGGTGCTCAAGGGTTAGCCCCTTTGCCTTTTCCATGTCATTAGGCTCCTTGGGAACAATATCCAAAAGCAAAACCTCAACACCAATATTAGCAAAATGGCACGCTATACGTGACCCCATAATGCCTGAACCCAAAACTGCTACTTTACGAATGGAACGATTCATTATTTGAAGATTTTGGTTTTTATAATTTTATGCGAGTTGCCCAACTGCGGCTGGTTTTAAGGAAACAACTCATTTCAATGCACCGCTTGCTATATGCTATTTCTATATTTCTTCCTCAACCTCGCCTGCTCTAAGCTTGTTATTCTCTTCGTCGACTAGCTTATTAATGTCCTTAATCACATCAAAAAAAGTAACAAGCTTATCCAATGGTATCTTATCACGTACCATGGTATTGAAAGAAATAACTCCTTCTCTCGCCAGTTCACGCTTTTCTTTGCCTAAGTCGGTCAGCATAATCCGGACAAAACGCTTGTCGTTCTCGCTTACCTCACGCGTAATCAATCCTTTCTCTTCCAGATTTTTTAACATGCGAACCAGGCTTCGTGGCTCCATACCCAAAAGTGGCGCTATTTTTGTTGCTGGGGTGCCGTGCTCCATATCAATATTGAGCAACACATAACCGACAGCCATTGTGGTATCAAATCGCGCAGCATAGGCGTTATACATTCGAGAAATCGAATGCCAAGCCCATTTTATCTGGAAATCAATTGTTTTTTCCTTGCGCATCTCTTTAATTGCAAACCTTACCTGTTCATTGACTATACACAAATGTAGTAAAAGACAGGAATATTATGCAAGCATACTAATTTAGTTCAAAAAAATAGCGCTCAATTTGTAATCAAGCGCTATTGAATTTCCTCTGCTATTTTTCGTCAATCATTTTAGTGACCAAGCCGTTAAATTCTTCCACAAACTGATCATAATATTTACCGGTTCCCGGCCCTGAAAAGCCCGTGTGTATTTCTCGTACTTTACCCTTTTTATCGATAAAAATTGTAGTGGGATACGACATGACTTTGTTAAGCATAGGCAACGCTTTTGCTGTGGCCTCGTCATTATTTGTACCGGCTAACAAAACAGGATAATCCATTCCAAAGCGAGTGATCATCTTCTTAATTTTCGGGTTAGATACTTCCGGTTTATCAGAATGTTCAAAAGCGAGCCCTACGATCTCCACACCCCGTTCTTTATTTTTTCTATACCAAGGCGCAAGAAAATTGGTTTCATCCATACAGTTCGGACACCACGAACCCAAAATCTGGATAATCACAACCTTATCTTTATATAGCGGATCATTCAGGGACACTACCTTACCATCTGAATCCGGAAACGAGAAATTAACCTTGTCAAAACCAGGCTTTAAAAAGGTAAGCTTAGTAGCATCAGGAAGTTTCGCATCCGGGTCCAATTGGGCTGTCCAGGTTTTATACCCTTTCACGCCAGACCACTGTTCCCCCTTAAGGGTTCCATCTGATTGCAAAGCTGCTTTAAAAAGTAAAGCGTTTGATCCATCAAATGTGGATAAATACAAACTATCTCCATTGATATTTCCGTTTAGATAACGGTAATCTCCGGTAGGTGTTAAAAAAGATCCCTGAACAGTAGTTCCGTTCTGTGTAAAATTGCCTACCGCCTGTGTAGAGTCACCCGTGCTGGTATTAACAAAGACCGTAGACCATTTCCCGGCAATATTTTTGTCACTCTTGGCAACTCCCTCTTTAAAAAAACGGTGATTTTCTCCGAAGGTTGCCTGAAAAGGAAGCGAAGCAATCACTTTCCCTTCCTTCAACCGATTATAAGTACCTGTTAGCTGGTCTTTCTTCAAGGCAGCAATAATTTCCGAGTCAAAAATCTGCATGGGTACATGCAGTGAATCGTTTTTGAAATAAGCACTATCGAGCTGCAAACGCTCTTCTCCATTTACCGAAAAAATGGTATAGGTTGTCTTATCAGGGTTTTGTTTTACATCCAGCAACAGGGGAAGCTCCTGTCCATCACGGTTTAAGGTTGCACGCCAGATTCCGGCTTTTAAATCGGTATCAGCGGCTGACTGACAGCCTGAGGCGCATATCATTGCAAAAAGTCCAATTGCTAAATTTATTACTCTCATGTTCAACTTATTGAAGTAAAATTACAGGTAGGCTTCAAAAATTAAATCCTAAGCGAAGAGCCATTCCTACGCCTTAAAATTATTAAGTTTGTAACTGCCTCTTGGCAAGAAATAGTTCCTACAAGACGTTGCTTTTAATAAATGGAGTTGCAAAGTACATATCACGAACCAGTCATGCTGTCGGAATGCCTGGAAGGATTAAATATCCGCCCCGACGGAATCTATGTTGACGTCACTTTTGGTGGTGGCGGACACTCTCGTGCGATTCTTAGCAAACTCACTACCGGTCGCTTGCTGGTATTTGACCAAGATCCCGATGCTGCGGCCAATGCGGAAGAATTTAAGGATGATCCACGTTTCACTTTTATAGCAGCGAATTTCAGACACCTGAAACGCTACTTACGTTTACATAAAGCCGATAAAGTGGATGGTATACTGGGCGATTTGGGAGTTTCATCTCACCAAATAAACACGCCTATTCGAGGATTCTCGACCCGATTCGATGCGGATCTGGACATGCGTATGAATCCACATAGCGATAAAACAGCGCGGGAAGTACTTAATGTACGGTCGGCAGCCGAATTACAAAAAATATTAGGCATGTATGGCGAAGTACATAATGCCCGTACAGCCGCGGAGGCTATATTCTCTGCCCGTCATAACGCTCCTATCGAAACAATCAATGATTTGAAGGCGATATTGGCAAGATATGCCCCCAAGCATCGGGAGAATAAATATTTTGCCCAGGTTTTTCAGGCATTACGCATTGAAGTAAACGATGAGCTTAAAGTTTTAGAAGAGTTTCTAACCCAAGCACCAGAAGTATTAGCAGATAAGGGTCGCTTGGTAGTGATGTCTTATCACTCCCTCGAAGACCGCCTGGTTAAAAATTTCATTCAAAAGGGAAAATTTGATGGTGAAGTTGAAAAGGACTTTTATGGCAATGAAATAAAACCATTGAAAAGCATAACACGTAAACCCATTGAGGCAACTCAGGAAGAGGTTAAACGCAATCCACGATCCAGGAGCGCGAAGTTACGAATTGCCGAAAAGTAACCCATTCGGTACAAAATCAGGATTCGTACGAGGAACATAGCAGATATATACACATACCATCTACCACCCCGGAAACGGTAGTCAACAACTAGAAAAATGTCAGAAAATAAAAGAAGACCTAAACCTATACCGCCCAAACCCAAAAAACCAAAAAGAGAGTATAGCCTTTTTAATTGGCTAAATCGCTTCTTACCATTGGATAAAGTTTTTGGAGATAAAGTCCCTGGTCTGGAAGAGCGGGTTCCGGTTAAATACTTCTATTATTTTGCCTGGGTGGTAATGTTACTGGTGATCTATGAGCGTATCGGTTTTGAATCGGAAAGCTATGTCCGAAACAGCATTAAGTTAAAAAAGGAAGTGGATGATCTACGGGCCGAATATACCTCCATTCACGCTGAGTACATGAAAGGGAAACGACAGTCGGTGGTGATTGAAAAAATGAGAGAAGTGGGGTTAGAGGAGAACCTTACCCCTCCAAAAAAAATCATCATTCCCAGGGAAGACTAACCGCATCTGTCCTAAATTTATTTCCCGAGTTCCTGTATTTATATAGAACCAAATTCATGAAAAACGACGTAGAAAGCGGTCAAAATAATAAAAAGGCATTAATCCGGAGGGCATATGTAATAGGCTGGTGTCTGGTTGCATTGGCTGTCCTCGTTTTTGCAAAGCTGATCCGCGTCCAATATTACGACACTTTTAAAGGAAAAACCTGGGCGGAGTATTCGGTGAAGAACGACTTGAAACTGGATACCATTCCAGCCATGCGCGGAAATATATACTCCCGCGACAATAGCCTTTTAGCCACATCTCTGCCCTATTATTTTGTTGGCTTTGACACCAAGGTTGCCGATTCCGCCTATTTCTATAACCACATCGATGAGTTTTCTCACTTGCTTGCCAAGAGCTTTGGAGAAATGTCCGCTTCGGGTTATAAAAGTAAAATAATGCGTTACCGTCTTAGTAAAAGCAAACGCTATTTAAGATTAAAAGCCAAAGAAATTAGCCACCTGGATCGCGAAAAGATTAAAACCTGGCCGTTTTTTGATAAATCCAGAAAAGGCGGTGGTGGTAAATTTGAGACTATATATAAACGTTATAAGCCATTTAGTCCCATGGCCGACCGTACCATTGGCGGTACCGACCCCAAAAGTGGAAGAGGTTATATAGGTATAGAAGCAAGTTTTGATAAAAAGCTAGAAGGAAAAGCCGGTATAGGATGGATTGAGATGGTTGAAGGCGGCATTAAGATTCCCGTTGGAGATGCCTTAAACGTACAACCCGAAGCCGGAAGAGACATCTACACCACACTTGATATGAACTATCAGGACATGACCGAAATTGCACTTCGCAGAAAACTGACTGAAATGAACGCCGATTTCGGTTCTGTTGTCATCATGGAAATTGCGACCGGGGAAATCAGAGCTATGGCTAATTTAACCAAGCGTCCCAATGGCAATTACGAAGAAGTGTTTAATTATGCACTGGCTGGTAGTAACGACCCAGGCTCGACGTTTAAACTCGCCACCATGATGGCCCTTTTGGAAGAAACGAACATGGACCCTGAAAAAGTTACCGTCAATACCGGTTCCGGGGCTCTTCGTTTTAGAAACCACACCATCCGTGATGCACACCGGGGGGGATTTGGAACCATCACGGCCTCTCAGGTTTTAGAAAAATCGTCGAATATTGGTATTGTGTTGCTGATGCAGCGGTATTTTGCCAACAAACCCGATACGTACCTCAATTATCTTAAAAAGTTTCACCTGACAAGTCCTACGGGCATTCATATGAAGGGTGAAAAACCACCATTGATTAGAGACCGCAGTTCCAAATTATGGAGCAACTACTCGCTATATTTTATGGCCCATGGCTATGAAATGCAAATGACTCCACTGCAAACCCTTACTTTCTATAACGCCGTCGCAAACAACGGATACTGGGTACGCCCTATGCTAGTGCGTGAGGTAAGAAATGCGGAGAAGGTGGAAGATAAAATGGAACCGTATGTCGAAGAAACCCCCATTGCTTCACCTGAAACCATTCGAAAGGTTAAAAAAATGCTGGAAGGAGTGGTATCCAACAGTTTAACAAAAAGTGTAAAACAAGACCTTTATACCATTGCCGGGAAAACAGGAACAGCCCGTAAGTTGATCAACGGTGTATATACAGAAGGTAAAAACTATACATCCTTTGCCGGCTATTTCCCGGCCGACAAGCCTAAATACAGCTGTATCGTAATCGTGGATACACCTAAGAGTACAGGAGCTGACTATACACGCTATGCAGGAAGCGTGGCTGCACCCGTTTTTAAAGAAGTAGCTGACCGCATTTACGCTTATGACGTTACCATACAAAAGCCGGTTAAAGATTCCATTCCAGAAAAATCACGAGATTTGAAATGGGCTGGTCGCTCCGAAGACCTGAAAGTAATCAGCGAAAAACTTAAATTACCGGCAATTACCGGTGATGCTGACTATACCGTTGGCTCCATTGTCAATAAAGGAAAACCAAGATGGACCACTCTTCCTGTTAATTCACGGGATATTCCTGATCTGCAAGGTTTACCCATGCGAGATGCTCTATACCTTCTGGAAAATAGGGGATATAGGGTCACCTTTAAAGGTTCAGGCAAAGTGGTTGAACAATCTCTTCCTCCGGGCGTCAATAAAACCGGTATAAAAACGATCCTTTTAACATTACAGTAAAATCCTTTTATGGACCCGAATAACGACAAATCGCTACACACACTGCTTCAATCTATTAAAGGTTTAGAGGTAATAGGCGCTCAGGATGTTACCGTAGATCGACTTATTTTAGACTCCCGCAATGTTTCAAGCGGTAGTATGTTCATTGCATTGAGAGGAACCCAAACGGATGGGCATAAATATATAGAAACCGCTGTAAACGCAGGCGCATCTGCAATTCTCTGTGAAGAGCTTCCCACTGAATTAAATCCCAAAGTAACCTATATAAAGGCACAAGATTCGGCAGAAGCTATGGGGCTTATCGCCGCCAACTTTTATGACAATCCTTCTCACAAATTAACACTTGTTGGCGTAACAGGTACCAATGGTAAAACATCCGTTGCTACTTTCCTGTTTCAGCTCTTCCGACGGCTGGGCTACCGTTGCGGGCTTCTTTCTACCGTACAAAATCAGGTTGAAGATGAGGTAATTCCCTCAACGCACACCACACCCGACTCGATCACATTAAATCAGTTGCTGGCCACGATGTTAAAAAAAGGATGCTCACATGTTTTTATGGAAGTGAGCTCGCATTCTGTTGTGCAACATCGTATCACAGGTCTACAATTTGCGGGGGGAATTTTTACCAATATCACCCATGACCACCTCGATTTTCACAAGACCTTTGACAACTACATTAAAGCCAAGAAAGGTTTTTTTGATAATCTTCCTAAAAAAGCTTTTGCCCTTATTAATGTAGATGACCGTCGTGGATCCGTGATGGTCCAAAATACGCAGGCTCGTATAGAAACCTACTCACTGCAAACGTTGGCTACGTTTAAAGGGAAAATTATTTCGGATACGCTCGCCGGCATGCACATGGATATCAATATGCACGAGGTTTGGTTCAGGGTTATAGGGCGTTTCAATGCATACAATTTACTTTCGGTATATGGAGCAGCGGTTTTGCTGGGCGAAAATCCCGAAACTGTCCTTACTGAACTATCTGCACTTAAAAGCCCTCCCGGCCGATTTGAGCAATTTCATTCAACCAGCCATATTGTTGGGATCGTTGATTATGCCCATACTCCCGATGCCCTGGAAAATGTGTTGGAAACCATCACACATTTGAGAAGCGGTAACGAAAAGGTGATTACGGTGGTAGGTTGCGGCGGCAATCGTGATGCAGCGAAACGACCTAAAATGGCTGAAATCGCATGTAAATATAGTAACCGCGTTATTCTGACCTCGGACAACCCCCGGTTTGAAGAGCCTATGGATATACTGGATGAAATGAGAAAAGGAGTACCTCCTCTAGACTTTAAGAAGACATCCGTCATTGAAGACCGTAAAGACGCTATTTTTAAGGCATACGAAGAGGCCAATCCGGATGATATCATCCTAATTGCGGGCAAAGGACACGAAACTTATCAGGATATAAAAGGAGTTAAACATCACTTTGACGATAAAGAGGTGCTAGGTCTGGCATTTATATCCATTCCGAAAGGTTAAGGGTTCAACATTGCGGGATCAACTGCGGAGATTCAACTTTACTTTACTAAAAATGGTGGTACCTTTTGCGTAGTCTGCGAAAAGACGCAACTTTGTAGCTGTCACCCCCAACTGTTGTTACATGTTATATTATTTATTCGATTATCTCGACCGTCACTTCAATATACCCGGAGCAGGGGTATTTCAATATATCTCTTTTAGAGCACTGGGTGCTACGGTCCTTTCTCTTGTAATTGCAGCAACCTACGGGAAGTGGATTATTGACTTTTTGCGGAAAAAGCAAATGGGAGAATCCATTCGAGATCTGGGTTTGGCAGGTCAAATGGAAAAAGCGGGCACCCCGACCATGGGTGGGTTTATTATACTTGCCTCACTTTTAGTCCCAGTATTACTTTTTGCAAAACTATCTAACGTATATATAGTCTTACTTATCATCACAGCATTATGGACTGGGTTGATTGGTTTTGTAGATGACTATCTTAAAAAGTTCAGAAATAACAAGGATGGGCTGCACGGTCGGTTCAAAATAGCCGGACAGGTAGGGCTAGGGCTCATTGTGGGTCTAACACTTTCTTTTAACGATAACGTAAAAATTCGGGTATATGAACAACCCTTGCTGAGTTCGTCCATTGGGGAAGTTCAACGCTATCGTGACATGGTACACCCTACCGTTACAACGATCCCGTTCTTCAAAAACAATGAATTCGATTACCGAACCCTGCTTTTTGGGTGGTTACCCGATGAATATACCTGGGTAATTTATACCATCGTTGCGATCATTATTATTACCGCCGTTTCCAATGGAGCCAATATAACCGATGGTATTGACGGCCTTGCTGCTGGGGTTTCCGGAATTATTGCTTTGACTCTTGGGGTTTTGGCATATTTATCGGGAAACACCAAGTTTTCTCAGTACCTCAATATCATGTATATCCCGAATTCTGGAGAGCTTGTGATATTTTGTGCCGCACTCATTGGAGCCTGCGTCGGGTTTTTATGGTACAATGCTTATCCCGCCCAGGTATTTATGGGAGACACAGGTAGTTTAATGCTAGGCGGTGTTATCGCCGTTGTGGCGCTGGCTATCCGCAAGGAATGGCTTATACCAGTTTTATGCGGTATTTTCCTGGCAGAAAACCTCTCGGTCATTATGCAGGTGACCTACTTTAAATATACCAAGAAACGGTATGGCGAAGGCAGGCGTATTTTCCTGATGTCACCCCTCCATCATCATTACCAAAAGAAAGGAATACATGAGGCAAAAATTGTTACCCGTTTTTGGGTGGTAGGTATCATATTGGCCATTCTCACATTGGCTACTTTGAAACTACGATAAGAATTTAACGAAGAGGCCGTCTCAAATACCATTGAGGCGGTCTTTTACATTAAAGGTGCTAAAAT
>CALGRQ010000472.1 GCA_937880795.1 uncultured Dyadobacter sp.
TTGTCAAATTTGCAGGCGGATCCTGAATAGAAAGGCCTAAAACCGGATTATGAAAGTTTGTATTGCAGAAAAACCCAGTGTTGCCAAAGATATTGCTGCCGTAATTGGTGCAAACCAACGCAAGGACGGATATTACGAGGGAAATGGATACCAGGTTACCTGGACATTCGGCCACTTTTGTACCTTAAAAGAACCACACGACTATACCGAACGATGGAAATCCTGGCGTTTGGAGGATTTACCGATGATCCCATCCAGTTTTGGCATTAAGTTAATCGATAACCCGGGAGCTCTTAAACAATTCGGAATTATAGAAAGTCTGGTTCAAGGGTCAGAGGAAGTGATCAACTGTGGTGATGCCGGGCAAGAAGGTGAGCTCATTCAGCGTTGGGTTCTACTGAAAGCAAAATGTGCAGTCCCCGTTAAAAGGCTATGGATTTCTTCATTGACAGAACATGCCATTAAAGAAGGGTTTGATAAACTGCGTGAAAGTTCGCAGTATAACAATTTATATGCAGCTGGAAGTGCTCGTGCCATAGGTGATTGGTTATTGGGGATGAATGCGACCCGGCTCTTCACTAAAAAATTTGGCCAGGGTAAAGTCGTATTGTCCATAGGTCGTGTGCAAACTCCTACGTTGGCTCTCATTGTACAACGTCAAAAAGAGATTGATGCTTTTGTAGTGGAAGAATATTGGGAACTGAAGACCCTATACCGGGAAACTGAGTTCACGGCAACCATAGATCGGATCAAAACATCTGAGAAGGCCGACAAAGGCCTTATATATTTGCAAGAGCATCTTTTTGTGGTGACTGCATTTGAGAAAAAGGAAGCAAAAGAAGGTAATCCGAAGCTCTTCGACCTTACCTCATTGCAGGTTGAGGCCAACAAGAAATATGGATACTCGGCGGAGGAAACGCTGAAACACATCCAAAATCTATATGAAAAGAAATTTGTGACTTATCCTCGTGTCGATACCACTTATTTGTCGGAAGATTTGCATCCCAAAATTGAGGGTATTATGCGGGATCTTACCTATTACAGTCAGTATACTGCTTCCATTCTTGAGAATCCTATTCCCAAGTTGAAAACGGTATTTGACGACAAGAAGGTTACAGATCACCATGCGATTATCCCTACGGGCGTATTACCGGTTCATGTAAGTCAGGATGAGAAGTGGATTTATGATATGATTGTACGTCGCTTTTTGGCTGTATTTTATCCTGAGTGCAGAGTGTCAAATACCACGGTGTTGGGTTTGGTTGGAAAGGTCGAATTTAAAGCTACCGGAAAACAAATTCTGGATCCGGGTTGGAGACTTATATATGCCAACGATAAAAAAGAGGGTGTGGAAGAAGAAAAGGTTATGCCCAACTTTGAGGTGGGCGAAACCGGACCACACGAACCATGGATACATCAGGGTAAAACAACACCACCGAAACCACATACAGAAGCCACGCTCCTGAGGGCAATGGAAACGGCGGGCAAATTGGTTGAAGATGAGGAAGTACGGGAACTATTGAAAGACAATGGTATAGGTCGCCCATCGACCCGTGCTAATATCATTGAGACCTTATTTAAAAGAAAATATATTGAAAAACGGAAGAAAAACATCTTTGCCACACAAACCGGAATAGACCTCATCGATACCATTAGTAATGAACTTTTGAAAAGTGCTGAACTGACAGGCGCCTGGGAACGAAAGCTTCGGCTCATTGAGAAGGGGGAATATTCCATGGAAACGTTTAAACAGGAATTGATTCAAATGGTAGTAGACCTGACGCATGAAGTCAAGATGAACACGGGTCGTACCATCACGATTGCTCAGGAAAAGGCAGAATTACCTCAGGAAAAAACTAAAAAGGATACAAAACCCAAAGCGCCCAAAGAAGAAATAGCAATTGAAACACTTTCGTGCCCCAAATGTAAAGTCAACCTATTGAAGAAGGGTAAAACCGCCTATGGATGTGCTAATTTTCAAGCTTGCGGTTTCAAAATTCCATTTGAAATTTTGGGTAAAAAACTCAATGATAAAAACGTATATGATCTCCTCAGTAAAGGGAAGACGGCTAAATTAAAAGGGTTGATTATGCCCGGAAATCCTGAGCCCATTAATGCGAGACTGGTGATGGGTGGAGATTTTAATGTTGAGGTGGAGAGGTAGCAGTTATGGTTACATCGGATTTTTAGGTGTTTCCACATAGGGGAATTGCAAATTGATTCCAGAAATTTCACAAAGTGCAAGAAATTCGTCCAGAGTTGGAATTTTATCACCCGAAAGTACATTATCAATGTCTTTTCGGGAAAAACCGACATCTTTAAGTGCGACAGATAAATCCAAACCTTTTGCATCAATCAACTTTCTGATGTCCGCAACAAGTTTCTTTGCGCGTATATCGTAATCCCCCTTTTTCATAATCCTTTGATTTGGTGAGATGAAATCTAGTTAGAAAACCATGCCAAAAGTACGTGCGGAATAGTTTCGTACATTCCGGAATATATGAGGCAACTCCCTATAACGTATATCTCATCGTCTTTTTATCGCTGTAACTTCAAAAGGAACGGGTGTAATATTCAATAGATCTAAGGATGGCGATGTCAAAAAATATCCACTCACATATACATCTAAGCTATCCTGTAAAAAAGAATTAGGGAGATTACAGGCACCCCAGGCATTGGCGCCATCCAGCTCCAAAAATCCACCCGAGATAAGGCCACCACTCAAACGAACCTTTGCTGGAAAGTCTACAACCATTTCACCACGTTTAAGGTCTTTGATAATGGGGTAACAGCTTGAAGAAATAGATTGAACCTTTCTTTCTTTACAAGATGACGAAAGTAACACAACTGAGATACTATAAAATATAAATTTCATAGGTCAATACGAGCTAGTTGGTGAAATAAACGGAGTATGTGCGTACCAGTTATGACACGAATTTTAGAAATGGGTTGTATCCCCATTAAAACATTTTGCAACAAATAAGTTTGGATATAATTAAGATTGTTAAACTGAGGTCTATATCCCTCAAAATGCAAAAAGAGGCCGTCTCAAATACAATTGAGGCGGTCTTTTACATTAAAGGT
>CALGRQ010000473.1 GCA_937880795.1 uncultured Dyadobacter sp.
GGGTTGGAGGAACCGTCACATCGGGTACAGAAGCGAACCTGGCTTTTGATGGAACGGCTGATTATACTGAGCAATATCGCGAAGGTGGTTGGGTTTTACCAGCGGTCAAGGAGGATGGTGCAGCCAATACAACCGCAATCAATGCAGAAACATTCTGGCAAACCGTTTCGCAAGGTCGATATTCCTGGGGTGAATTTTTTACGTACTCTGCCACCAATTTTCGTGTACGTGAGCTGACCTTGGGTTATAATATTCCATTGGCTCAAAATAAGTTTATCAAAAACATGAGACTGTCTTTCACTGCTCGTAATTTATTCTTCTTGTACAGAGGTTATGCCAAAATGGATATTCCTGGACTTGCAAAACGCAAGTTGCCTTTTGACCCGGATGTAGCGCTGGGGACAGGTAATTTTCAAGGACTTGATTATGGTAACCTGCCATCTACACGAACCGTTGGTTTAAACTTAAAACTGGGCTTTTAAGAGAGAGGCTTTCGTGATGTACATTTAACTAATGAAAACTATGAAAAGGAATATAAATAGAAAAGTAAGGAGAGTTTTGTCGGTAGGTGCAATGGGGTTGGTCGGTTTTTTCGGTGCGGCTTGTACTGATGATTTTGATGAGCTTAATAAAAGCAAGACTAATTTGGTAACTCTTTCCAATCTTGAGTATCCAAAAATGTTCTCTCAGGCATTGTCTCAAGGGTCTTATCATCCATCATATCAAACAGCGACCAATCTTTTTTCAGATTTGTATGCACAATATTTCGCTACGACTACCCCTAATTTTCAGTCGGACCGGTATTTTACCAATATGTCCTGGATCAATTCCCACTGGAATCCGATATATCTTCAGGTGGTTCCTCAGCTTAAAAAGGTATTTGAAAATTATCCCGCAAATAGTTCAGAATATGCGTTAGCAAGTGTTTGGTGGGCATTTTCATTCCATCGGGTTACAGACTATTATGGACCTATTCCTTATTTTGATGCAGGGAATGAACAACAAAGTATCAAGTATGATGCTCAGGATGTAATTTACGACGACTTTTTTAAGCGTTTGGATGCAGCCGTAGCTATTCTGAAAACAAAAACCGCTGAGAAACCATTTGGTACATCTGATATATTGTTTCAGGGTGATGTAAATAAGTGGATCAAATTTGCCAATACGCTGCGCTTGAGACTTGCCTTGCGTATATCAAAAGTGGATCCTGCAAGGGCAAAAACAGAGGCAGAAGCGGCCGTTGCCGGTGGTGTGATGACCAGCGCGGCAGACGATGCAATGATGATCAGATCAGGTATGACAGATGCGGATGCCAATGGACTGTCGAGAATTGCAGCCTGGGGTGAATTCAGAATGAGCGCAACGATGGAGTCAATCCTGAAAGGATATAAAGACCCCCGGATGGAACAATTCTTTCAGCCGGCTTTCAATACCAAAACATACGAAGGTTTACGAAACGGACTCACACCCGCTCAGTTAACCGAAGCTTTGAATACCAACGACAATAACTCGAACATTGGGTCCAGATGGATTCGTAACCGGGGAACTGCTTCGGGTTGGGAAAACATATTGGCCGTCAAAGCGGACATTATGCATGCAGGAGAAGCTTACTTCTTAAGAGCCGAAGGGGCTTTGAATGGATGGGCAATGGGCGGTAAAGCGCAGGATTTTTATGAAGAGGGAATACGCGCATCTATGGCAACATGGGGTTATTCAGGTGCTGTGGTGGAGGCCTATATTGTAGGAACTACCCCCCCAATTGCACCGGGAGATGGCCTGAACTCTCCTGCGGTGAGTGATATACCTGTAAAATGGGGTGCAACCACGGCTGTGCAACGGGAGCAGATAGGTACACAAAAATGGTTGGCGTTATATCCCGACGGCTGTGAAGCATGGGCAGAGTTTAGAAGATCTCTATATCCGAAGTTATATCACGTAGCCAACTCGGTAAATCCGGATGTACCGGCCAGTCAATTTATCAGACGGTTTCCGTTTATTGATTCCGAAAAACAAAACAACAAAGTTGCAGTAGAAGCAGCTGTAAAATTGCTTGGTGGAGCAGACAAGGCAAGTACTCCACTGTGGTGGGATAAAAACTAGGTATTGCGATTTTAGAGGGAGTATCCCGGCCACAGGAACACATGCCTGAGGTCGGGATATTTTACCATTATTTCTTTGGTTTTCATTGGTTGTAAATTAAGAATCCTAATGACAAAAGCGAAGTCCTACATCTACCCGATGGTCATCCTCGGAATCCTGTTTTTTGTATTTGGTTTTATTACCTGGGTTAACGGGGTGCTGATACCGTACTTTCAGATCTGTTTGGAACTTACCAATTTTCAATCTTTACTTGTAGCCTTTGCCGCCTATATCGCCTATTTTTTTATGGCCATACCCTCAGCATGGATTTTGAAATATACCGGTTATAAAAAGGGAATGGTTATTGGGTTGGTAGTAATGGCATTGGGGACTGCGTTATTTATACCCGCTGCATTTGCACGAACTTATGTGTTATTTTTAACAGGGCTATTTATTACAGGAACAGGGTTGGCATTGTTACAGACGGCAGCGAATCCGTATGTGGCTATTATCGGCCCCGCTGAAAGTACGGCTCAAAGAATTGGGTTTATGGGTATAGCCAATAAAACGGCTGGTATATTAAGTCAGCGCATTCTTGGAGCCATTTTTTTGCTTAACGCCGATTCGATTGTTAATAGCATAGAATCAGCCTCACCCGCGGAGAAAGCGGCTATTTTGGACGAGTATGTGCTTAAAGTAGTGAATCCTTACCTTGTTATTACCGGAATTTTGCTGTTGCTGGCATTGATGGTATACCTGTCGAAGTTGCCTGAAATTTCAGAAAGTGAAGAGACAGATGACGAGGCGGGAGCTACCAAATCATCTATTTTGCAATTCCCTTATCTGGTGTTAGGTGTTGTTGCCTTATTTATGGCCGGCGGTTGCGAGGTCATTCCCATAGATGGTATTATTCTGTACAGCCGATCCATGAATATACCTTTGCAGGAATCGAGGCATTTTGCGGAGTATACTTTATATGCCATGCTGGTGGGGTATGTATTGAGTACAGTTCTCATTCCTAAATGGATTTCGCAACAATATGCGCTTAAGTATTGTGCAATAGCCGGATTGTTGCTCATTACCTCAGCCTATGTAAGCGAGGGTTTAATATCCATTTATTGTCTTATTGGTACCGGTTTTGGAGCCGCCATGTTGTGGGGAACCATATGGGGATTAGCGATTCGAAATCTGAAAAAATTCACAAAGCTAGGGTCGGCGTTGTTATTGATGTCGGTCATTGGGGGAGGAATATTTCCACTCATCTTCGGTAGTATTATCGACTGGAATCCTTCCTCGCCGCAGCGTTCCCTTCTGGTTCTCATTCCTTGTTATGCTTTCCTGTTTTATTATGCCGTTTGGGGTTATAAAAAAACTACCTGGCGGAAAATGGCTCAAGAGGCAGAGGAAAGGCCGGTTCTTCTATAAATTTTTGGAGCTTCCAAAGTGTAGTTTTGAGTGATGAAGTCTGAAAACATCAATAAAGTAGTCTGGGAAAGGTAAAAATACCGGTCAAATACTTTTACTTCGTAGAATATCGTACTCAAAAGCTGCAACGAAAATTGTCATATGAAAATTAGAAGTTACGAATTGTTTCAGGTGCCACCCAGATGGTTGTTTTTGAAGATTGAAACAGACGAAGGTATAGTAGGATGGGGGGAGCCCGTTATTGAAGGGAAAGCCGCAACTGTTAAAGCGGCGGTTATAGAACTGATGGAATCCCTGATTGGGAAAGATCCGATGGACATTGAAGGACATTGGAATACCATGTATCGGGGGGGATTTTATCGTGGTGGCCCAATTTTGATGAGTGCCATTGCTGGTATAGACCAGGCACTTTGGGATATTAAGGGTAAATTCTACAATACACCAGTATATCAGCTGTTGGGAGGAAAGTGCCGTGATAAAATAAAGGTATACTCCTGGATTGGTGGTGATCGTCCGGCTGATGTAGCCAATACGGCTAAAAAATCATTGGAAAGTGGTTTTAGGGCTATAAAAATGAATGCCACAGACGAAATGCAATATGTGGATTCGTATCAAAAGATTGATCTGGTTCTTGAACGCGTGGCTTCTATACGCGAAGCGGTAGGCACAGTCTTGGAAATTGGAATCGACTTTCACGGTCGTTTGCATAAACCGATGGCCAAAGTACTGGCGAAGGAATTGGAGCAGTTCAGGCCCATGTTTATAGAAGAACCGGTATTGCCAGAGAACAACGAAGCTTTGCGTGAAATAGCCAATCATACCTACATTCCTATTGCAACGGGTGAGCGTATGTTTAGTCGCTGGCAATTCAAGGACCTGCTTACCCAGGGTTATGCGGATATCATTCAACCCGATTTATCCCATGCCGGAGGAATTACCGAGTGTAAAAAAATATTATCCATGGCCGAGGCATTTGATGTGGCTGCTGCACCGCATTGTCCACTGGGACCTATTGCACTGGCTGCTTGCTTACAAGTGGATGCTACCTGCCACAATGCGTTCATTCAGGAGCAAAGCCTGGGTATTCATTACAACCAGGGAAATGATCTGATGGATTATCTTTCTGATAAATCAGTGTTTAGTTACGAGAATGGATTTGTGAATATTCCATCTGGTCCTGGTTTGGGTATAGAAATCGACGAAGAACAGGTTCGTAAAATGGCAAAAGTAGGCCACAACTGGAGAAATCCACTTTGGAAACATGAAGACGGCAGCGCCGCTGAGTGGTAGAAAGAATGTGCCCTAGCAGTCGGGCTCACTTACATTAGAGCTGTGCATGGCTGTACACCACACGGGCAAAACAACGAATGGGGAAACGAACTATGTTTATTTCCCCATTCGTTGTTTTAATGGCTTACTACACTCTCCCTTCGAATAGGGAGGATATCTATACATACCTCATTAATCATTATTTCATTCTTCCGGGCATTCCAAATATACCACTGTGTAATTTTGATAATCCCCCCCTCATATACAAACTTCCGCTGTGGCTGATGCTAGAATGTTGTAGAAGCCAATTCTAGGAATTATTTGGTTTAATTTTATTCCAACTGGTCGAATTTAGTGTATTTTAAATTATTACTAGGTTATGATATTTAGAATAGATTAAATACATTTGATCAGTGTAATAGTTATAAGTAATGCGGTAATTGTTCAATAGTTAATTCTGCAAGTTATTGAATTTGTTGGCTCTGAATTGGAAGGGTAACTTGAAGATTAACAGCTTGATGTGCATATATTAGAAATCTGACCCTACCATGATATGATAAGATTGATTTACTTACTTATTATTTTATTATTTGGTATCAATATAACCCCTCAGGTCAATGCATCGGTGTCGTACAGCCTTACGATTCAAGAAGGATTGATTGATAACTCTATTTATACCATTGCGCAGGATAAACGGGGTTTCATGTGGTTTGGATCCTGGAAGGGATTGAGCAGATATGATACAAGAGGGTTTAAGAATTATAAAAATGATCCCAACGATCCTAGGAGTATTTCATCAGATTTTATCAAGTCTTCTTATACCGATAGTAGGGGAATGTTATGGTTCGGTACCAATTGGGGATTGAACAGATATGACCCGGTTACCGACTCATTTGAAAGATTTTTTAAGGACGATTCAAACAAGAATAGCCTCGGTGATAATACCATATTGTCATTTATGGAGGATCGAAAAGGAAATCTGTGGATAGGAACGGACAACGGATTAAGTCGTCTGCGAATCAGTGACGGAAAAGTTAGTTTTAGTCGCTTTCTGTACGCAAAGTCTCCTTCTCAAAAAAATAAGGACATTACATCTATATACGAAGATCCAGAAGGGAAGATTTGGGTGGTAGCCTCTCATGAACTTATGAGTATTGACCTCACTGGAGATCAGCCCCAATTTCAGTTAATTCCATTTAAGGATAATGCCGGTGAACAATTGTTTAAATCTATATTATCGCTATATGGCGATAAAGAGGGGAACATGTGGATCGGTTCTGACCGCCATGGGATTGGTAAATTTGATAGAAAAACCAAACAATTTCACTCGTTCAGAAACGCGCCAGAAAATATAGGTAGAAAGGCAGGTTTTCTGATGGTACAACAAATTGTATCCACGAAAAATGGTATTCTTTGGCTTCGAACCAATCGTGGTACAATTTGTTTTAACGCATCTACCGATAAATTTGAAGTCTGTTCACCGGGCATGTTAAAAGAAAATAGGTTGCCAGACCACGGAATTCTACGATTATACGTAGATTCTCATGATAATGTATGGGCTGGGACTTATGCAGATGGAGTAAAATACATTCCTCCTTATTCAGATTTTTTTACCCCAATACCGGTACAGGACGGAGATGTGGGAATACAGCAGGTGCTACAAAGTCCCAAAGGGGAATTGTGGTTTCAGTCCTACGGAAATGATGAGTCGGGAGGCAAAAAAAGCACCTGGCTTCGTGTCAAAAAGGAAGAAAATGTACTTGTTCCAAGTGCAACAGTTCCCGGAGATTGTTCTAGATCTTATTTTGATAGCCAGGGCAACCTTTGGCTTGGTTTATTTGGCAATATTCTTGTAAACTATAAAGTGGAGTCAGGTCGGTTGATAGAATTGGGCCGTTATCAATTGCCTCATGTGAGCAAGAATATAGCTGATTGGATAACCGCATTTACCGAAGATAAGAATGGGCTGGTTGTGGGTACAGCGAACAATGGACTTTATATTTTCGACTCTGCAAAACGAGCTTTTCTACCTTATAGAATAATTTCCCGTACTCAGTCTGGGGTGTTACAAAAGCATATAACCTTTTTATTGAATGATTCTAAAGACAACCTGTGGGTAGCAACCAGTTATGGCGTAACAAAAGTCAATGGCAAAACGGGTAAAAGGCAATATTTTGAAACGGCTAATTCGGTTCAGGAGTCGGCGAGCACAAGAACCGTAAATAGTGTTCAGGAAGATAATAAAGGCCGTATTTGGATGATTTTGTCCAATGATGGATTGTATATGTTCGATGAAGCGAAGAATCAATTCATTGCTAGAAATCAATCAAAGGAAATAAATGGGCACAACATCACGAATATTCAGCATGATAATAACGGAAATTTGTGGTTGAGTAGTGAGCTAGGATTGGTAGAGTATAATACCGAAAAAAATACAAGCCGGCAGTATTTTTTTCATGAGGGAATTCCCGGAACCAGGATGATGTCCAATAGTGTCGTGAAAGGCAATGATGGTGTCTTGTTTTTTACGACCAACAACGGCGCATTTTATTTTAATCCCAACCAGATTCCGTTCAATAATGAACCTCCTCCTTTGGCGTTTACGGATCTACGTTTATTCAATAAAGCTGTTGTTGCCGGGGATCAAACCGGTTTGCTCCAACATAGCTTTCCCGAAACCACCGAGATTACATTTCATCACAATCAATCCATTTTTTCAATTGATTTCGCGGTACTTAATTTTACCAATGCGGATAAGAATCAGTATGCCTACAAGCTGGATGGTTTGGAAACCGAATGGAATTATGTCAAAACACCCACGGCAACCTATACCAAGTTACCTTCTGGAAAATATACATTATTGATAAAAGGGGCCAATAACGACGGGGTATGGAATACGGCGGGCTCTGCATTAGGAATTACCGTATTGCCGCCTTGGTGGAATACCTGGTACGCTTGGGTGATATACATTCTCGTGGCAAGTACAATCATTTACTACTTAACCCGCTTCTTTTGGCTCAAAAACGTTTTTGAGAAAGAAAAGCAGTTGCAGGACGTAAAACTTAATTTTTTCACCAACATATCGCATGAAATAAGAACAAGACTCATGCTAATTAGCGGCCCGGTGGAGCAATTGCTGAGATCCCAAAAGGTGGACGGAGACGAGCTTAAATTGCTCCAGATTGTCAATAACAGCTCAGATAATCTATTAAAACTTGTTAACGAATTGATGGACTTCCGCAAAATGGAAGGAGGCGTTACTCGTTTTGTAATTGGGCAGTACGATATTGTGGCATTTGTGAGGAATGTGATGGCTGCTTTTGAGCATTTGGCGAGTTCACAAGGTGTTGAAACCAGTCTTGTATCTAGTAATAAGTCGGTTATGATCTGGTTTGATCCGGATCAATTTCAAAAAGTAATCTATAACCTTTTGTCAAACGCGTACAAGTTCACGCCGGAGGGAGGGCGGATTTGTATTTCGATTAAAGAAAATACTGAAAACGTTGAAATTGAAATCAATGACAATGGAATTGGCATCGCTCCTGAATACCTTGAAAAACTGTTTGATAATTATTTTCAGGTGGCAGAATCCAAAGTTCAAAACACGGGGTATGGTGTGGGGTTGGCACTTGCAAAAAGTATAGTCGAAAATTTGAATGGGTCATTGGTCGTATCAAGTCAGCAAGCCACAGATAATACTGAGGGGTGGACTACTTTTAGAGTTACGCTACAAAAAGGAAATGGACATTTTAAACCGGAACAGCTATTAGCTCAAAGTTCACCTATCGTACCTGACTCTGCCACGAAAGTAGTGGCGAAAGGGGGGGCAAATGAACTTTTTGAAGATGATAAAAAGTATACGGTGTTGTTTGTTGATGATAATGAAGATCTCCGCGAATTTGTGGGTGAAGCTCTTGCATGGCAATACAATGTTATTACGGCAGAGAACGGGGAGGAAGCCTTGACTATTGCTATGGAACATCTGCCCGATTTGATCGTTAGCGATGTTATGATGGCAGAGTTAGATGGGCTTCAACTCTGTGAACGCCTAAAATCTGATTTGCAGACCAGCCACATTCCGGTGATCCTGCTCACGGCTAAGGCAACGGAAATTAACCAACTTGAAGGTCTGGAATCTGGGGCTGATTTGTACCTTACAAAGCCCTTAAGTATGCGGCTTCTTGAGTTGAGTATAAAGAATTTACTCAAATCGAGAAAGGCTATGCAAGCTAAATATAGCAGGCATATTTCGTTAAGCGATCCGATTGTTAATGTAGGAAATAGTAAGGATGATGAATTCTTGAATAACATCACCAAGTTTGTTGAGGATAACATCCAAAATAAGGAAATTGGTGTTCCTGAATTGTGCCGGCACGTTGGGATGAGCAAATCTGTGTTATACAAAAAACTGAGAGCCTTAACCGACATGACCATTAATGATTTCGTGAAGATTATACGCTTCAAGGTTGCTGCCAGGTTGTTACAAGATGAAAGCCTCTCGGTTCAGGATGTAGCTTTCTTGGTTGGTTACGACGACCGGAAGTATTTTAGTAAGGAATTTAAAAAGCATTTTGGAAAAACGCCCAGTGAATATGCCTCTTGAAATGGTCTTGAAACGGCCACTTTGTTTCGAATAGAATTGTTTGATGGGTTGGCAAAGCTGGTAAATCCTAAATTGTAATCTTAGGGTTTACCAGCTTTGTCAGTATTTGTTATTACCAGCCCGGGTTTTGTGTTAGTTTGCTGTTAATTGAAATTTCCTGTAATGGGAATGGGTATAAGTAGTAGTGTTCGGGCCAGCTGGGCTTGGGAAGGCGCTCATATGAAATGTAACCCTCATTTCCACCACCCTGAATCGGTATTGGTGAGTTGGCGGGAATGTCATCAGAACCTTTTTTAATGTATCTGCCCAATTTAATTTTGGTTGCATAATCCATCTTTTTCCATCTTCTCAAATCATCAAACCGAAACCCTTCTGCCATAAGTTCTATATTCCTTTCTCTACGAATTTCCCATAGCACAGCCGGTACACTTGGGTCACGTGTGGGATCATTTGGAATATTGGCCAGATTCAAAGCTGCCACTTTGCCACGAGCGCGTGTTTTGTTAACGGTTTCATTAGCAACCGTCTGATTAAATTGACCTAATTCATACATCACCTCAGCGTGGTTGATCAACACTTCACCCATTCTAAAAATAGGCGCATCGGCATATTTTCCTATTGTTGAACTCACATTATTGGCATATTTGTATAAACGGTATCCGCTAAACGTATTTTGGTAATTTGTGCCTTGACCATACACAGAAACTTCATAAAAATTGGGCTCAATTCCAATGACAAGCTGGTTTCCGGGCAGTCCAATGGTTTTTGTGGGAAGTGTTTTGCCAAATGGAATTGCAAGGCGCTCCATAAGTCCGAAGTACGAGGTGTCACGTGGATTGCCCGTATAGGTAAATGTTCTTGCACTATTCCCATCATTAATAACGACTTTATACGGAGGTGGAACAGTATAATACAGACGCACATCACGGTTTCTGAATTCATCGTAGGCATTTTTGTCACCCTTAAACAATGGGCTTGTATATCTGGTTTGTCCATCGGTACACAAGTATTGATCTACAGCTGCTTTGGTCAGGTCCAGAAAGCCACCCCGGCTCATTTGTCCACCCGTTAATCCTTGCCCTACATCTGCGGTTCCATTCCCACCATAAGCTTTAAACATCACAATCCCTGGAACGTCCGTTAGGTCCTCACTGTTAAAGTCGCTATCGTAGCTGGCTGCAAGGGTAGGGTATAGCACCATGAGCTTTTTAGAAGCTTCCATGCTGGCTTGTAAATAGGTATTTGGATCTGGTAAACCGTGGTATTTTCTCCATGTTCCTTCTCTGAGACCAAATCTGGAGATAAGTGCCAATGCTGCATTGGGATCAACGGCATTACTTCCTTTCACATAGGCGCCACTGGATTTGGGTCGAAGATTGGCTACTGCGTAATTCAGGTCTTCTAATATATGTTTTGCTACTTCATTACGAGGCGTGCGTGGTATGTATAAGCCCTCGGTATCATCATCGGTGAGCAGCTTTTCCACATAGGGAACATCACCGTATAAATTAATCAGGTTGGCATAATTGTAGGCCCTGAAAAAATAGCATACGGCTCTCCAGTGTTTTTTTCCGTCTTCTGATAATGGTGATTTATCAATATTGGCCAACATCAGATTAATACTTCTTAGTCTTCCATATGCGCCATTGTAATAGTCATCAGTAATGGGGACGGTCATCAGCTGGGCTATCCACCGCGATTGCGAATCAAAAAAGGCTACCGCCAGGGCATCACTATTTACATCCGTATCCAGCCGGTAAGGCGTGGTTCCTGCATTCCCGCCTTGAGTAACGCCTGTGTTGTCGTAGGCCAAAAAGGCAGAATAGAACTGCCAGGCAAAGCTCTGAAACCCAAATTCATTGACAAACGTAGTGGACTCGCTAAGTTTGTCCTGCGGAAGCTGATCCAGTTTATTACAACCATAGAATAAAGTGCCGACCAATGAGGTCAACAAAATGATTGGCTTGATGTTAAATTTCATGCTTTTGTAAGTTTAAAAATTTACATTGATTCCCACGTTGTACTTTTTAAGATATGGATACATGGCGCCACTACTTAAGTCATTTGCGCCAGGATCAATGCCATCGGGCAAGCCATCGATCGTGAAAAGGTTCTCGCCCGAAACAAAAAATCGTACTTTCTTCAGGAATAATTTATGGGTAACGGTTGTGGGAAGGGAATATCCAATTCCGATATTTTTAATACGTAAATAGGCCCAGCTTCTCAAATAGCGAGTTTGTGTGAAATTTCCTAACCACGCATTACCGCCAGCCTGGGGGTAAACCCGAGCATAATGTGCATCGGTATTATTGGGTGTCCAAAAGTCGGTGCTTTGAGAAAGTATATCGTAATATTGATTAACCCACGGACGGAAGAATGCATTGTTCACATCAAGCTGCCTTTTTCCTACGCCATTTAATAAGAATGAGAAATCGAAGCCTTTATATTCCATACTACCGTTCAGACCGAATCGATATTGATGACTTCCATTTCCAATAATTTTTCTGTCACCAGGATTAGATATTGTGTAGTCACCCCAGGTAATAAGCGGATTGCCTTCTGCATCCACTTTTTTGTTCCCATCCAGGTTTACAAACATCATGTCGCCTGGGTTGGAGCGTGTGCCTTCATAATAGGGTAAACCTGGTTTGAGGGTGCCGTCCGTATTATTGCTGTTGAGGGTACCTTCCACAAAATCGGAAGCTTGGTATAATCTGTCACTTACAAATCCCCACACTTCACCCATACGTTGGCCCACGTAGTAATTACTTAATGTTCCGGATGGATTGTCGTATTTAGTAATATAGGCCTTGTCGTTGGACAAGTTTCCCGATATACTGTACTTGAAATCGCCAATCTTGTCGCTCCACCCAATGCTAAACTCAAACCCTTTTGATTGCAAATCCGCAGCATTACCCTTTGGCGCACCGGTCCCTAATATTGCTGGTAAAGGTTTAGAATCTACAATCATACCGGAAGTTGTTCGGGTAAAGTAGTCCAGACTAAGGTTTAATCTATTTCTTAATGCGGTTACATCCACACCATATCCCAAAGTGGTTACACGTTCCCAAGTAAGTTTGTTACTAATCAAATTGGGGGTAGATAGCCCGGTAAAAGGTAAATTGGTAGTGGTGTTAAGCCAGCTGGCATTAGACGCTGAGATGGTGGGTACTGCCGGATAGTAGTTGTCTTTAATTACCTGATTACCAATGGAGCCGTAAGAAATCCTTGGTTTCAGAGAATTGAAGATATGATCAAGAGATGCCATGAATGGCTCACTCATTATATTCCATGCAACCGAACCAGAAGGGAAGAATCCGAATCGGCTATTTGAAGGAAACCGTGATGATCCGTCGTATCGGCCATTCAATTTGAGTATGTACTTGTTTTGATAATCGTATTGAATCTGTCCAAAATAACCGGAAACCGCATATTTATAATATCCATCATTACCAGCAATTATACCGGTTGCTGTGCCAATGGCGGGAGCGGCCACACTCAACAGTCCTTTCCTGGAAAGTTGCGATTGCTCGTAGGTTACATATTCCTGGTTGGTGCCGAGCATCAGGTTCAGGTGGTGATTTTGAAATAAGTCAAAAGAGTACTTACCAAAAAGATTGAGCACCTGGTTGTTTTTTATTGAATTAAACTTGGTATACTCGGTATAGTTTTGCGCGTTGGGATCTCTCGGGAAGTATACAATGTATTCTGCATGCATGCCCTCTATAAGGGAATTATTATCTACCCGACTTGCAGATTCCGCCGTACGCTCGTAGGTGTATTCGCCAGATAATATTAAATTTTTAACCGGCTCAAAGTTTATTTTGGAAGAAAGTCGAAGTTGGTCGCCATCTTTAACCCACGGATTTTGCAGCTGAACCATGTTGTTTCGAGTCTCATGAGGCAGATACTTCATGCCGTTTTCTGTCATCACAGAATCGTAGCCGATGGGTGTAAAACTAGGCTGGCTTACCATGGCGTAAAACGGATAACCAAATCCATCTCCCGGTTCTGTTTTATTGTAGCTGTTGTAAAAAACATTGGCCGTTAAATCCAGTGTTTTAGTCAGGCGAGCCGTAATTGTATTATTGGTTGTCCATTTTTTGTATTTATCGTTATTGCCTATAATGGCTCCATTTTCATTATCAAACCGTACGGAGGATCTAAACGAAAGCTTGTCCGACCCACCTGATGCCGTGTAACTGTGATATTGTTGTTGCCCGCCTTTAAAGTATGCACCAAATTGATCGTAAGTTCTTAGCGAATAGTTTATGCCTCCTAAGTTTACATATCCGTTTGCAGGAAACTGTGACGGATCTGCGTCGTATTGATCCAGTAATGTTTTGTATGTAGCGAGGTCGTGTCCAATCCACCATTTGGTTTGTCCTATGCTCTGCATGACATTTACCCATTCACGTACATTTAGTTTGCGAGGTAATGTGCTTACCTGGGTGGGCGAAAAGCCTGCTGCGTATTCAAAGGATGTTGGTTGATTGTAACCACCCTTTTTAGTAGTGATCAGAATCACGCCAAATGCAGCTCTGGCTCCGTAGAGCACCGATGAGGCAGCGTCCTTCAAAACGGAAACGCTCTCGATATCTCCGGGATTCAAACCGGATATATCATCGATGGGAATATTATCAACTACAAACAATGGTGAGCCTCCATTTAAGGAGGTATAGCCTCTGATATTAAATTCGGGTTTGGTGCCTGGCTGTCCCGATCCAATGGAAACACTCATTCCGGGAATAGTCCCTTCGAGGGCAGCGCCTATATTGCTTACTGGTCGGTCTTTTAATACATGATCAACTTTAATGGTAGAAATAGCATCGGATATTTTGGCTTTACTTTGTGTGCCATATCCCACCACAACCACTTCTCCCAAAGATTTCAAATCTTCTTCCAGCCTTATTTCTATTACAGAGCGATTATTAACCGCTATTTTTTGTTCCTTATATCCTAAAAACGAGAAAACTAATGTTCCGTTTGGTGAAACGGTAATGTCAAATTTTCCGTCAACATCTGTGAGTGTTCCCCGCGTGCTACCCGAGATCATGATATTTACGCCGGGTAATCCCGAACCATTGGAGTCATTAACTTTTCCGGTTACCTTGATGTCCTGAGCCGATGCAGAATATGCCAAACCGAGTAGGAGACATAAAATGACCGATTGTAATTTTTTTTTCATATTACTGCTTATTTTTTGGTTAAATCATCAATACAGTAAATTTCTATATGGCTCAATAGCTCAGTGGCTAATCGATTCATAGGCTATTTAATTTGAAGTTTAAGGTGGCATTTCTAAGCCATCCGGGTTCGTGCTTGGTTGTTTTCATATTGAATAATGTTTGTATTTTATGGTAAAAAACAATTATGGTTTGTGCAAAACTATCTGCCAGATCAAAGAGTGAAGGGTGATAAAAGCATTTCTAACAGGGGACGAATGCTTGCTTTATGCTATTTAACAAGCATTTTAAAGTAGTATGTGCTGAATTGGTCATCGATA
>CALGRQ010000474.1 GCA_937880795.1 uncultured Dyadobacter sp.
AGCGACTGCGTAAGAGATGCATACGCATTGGTTACCAGGAGTTCAACGCCATTGGTATTCGACAAAGCCACTTTGTCTATACTACCTTGTGGACGCAAATCCAGTTGATTATCACAAGCCAGCAATCCAATTATTCCAAATTGAAAAGCCAATAATTTTATAATTCTTCTTTTCATTATTTCTGAATGTTGAAACCAGGATTTACTTAAAAATTAAGGTTAAGTCCGATTTGGAATTGGCGTGACTGAGGCCATCTGCCAAAATCAACACCTTTTGTAAGATCCCCACTATCTCCAAGGCTGAGGTTGGTAATTTCGGGATCCAAACCTGTGTACTTGGTCCAGGTAAACGGATTGTTTGTCTGCACATAAATCCGGCAATTCTTAATTCCTATTCGCTTGGTAAAGTCAAGAGGCAGGGTATATCCTACCGAAAATGTCTGCATGCGTAAATAGGATCCATCTTCAACAAAGTATGAATTGGCATCTTTGTTCGAAACAATATCTCCTTCATCCAAAATGGGGAGGGTTGCGTTCTTTTTCCCGGGCTCCCATGAATTGTCACGCATAGCAACGGATCTGTTCCCTTCCTGAGACTGGAAATCCGTCCACCATTTTACCTGATTGTATATATCATTTCCTACCGAGGCATAGAATATCATACTCAGATCAAAATTTTTGTAGTTCAACCCAAGGCTGATCCCCCCCGTAAAGTCGGGATGTGGGTTTCCGATGATGGTTTTATCATCCACATTGATTTTGCCATCTCCATTAACATCCTCATACATGTATTTCCCCACCCATTCTTTGGCAACTAAGCTGGCATCCGAGGCAACACCAATAGGTAAAACAGTCTTGCCGGCGCGCTCGCCATTTACACCCTTATAGTTCGCAACCCCTTCTTCGCTTTCATAAAAGCCTTTGATTTTATATCCAAAAAATTGTGATATAGGGCTCCCCTGCTCCGTCATGGTAACGTTTCCATATCTTGTTCCACCACCCCAGAATCTGGTTCCAGCTACATTATTCAATTTTACAACCCTGTTTTTATAGGTTGAAATATTAAATCCGATATCATAACCTATCTCGCCAATTTTGTTTTTGTGGCCAACAGCAATGTCCCAACCCTTGTTCTGCATATTACCCAAGTTCACATATGGTGCTGCTGCTGACCCCGACAAAGACGAATAGTTATCCATCACCAACATATCCGAAGTGTTCTTGATATAGTACTCCACGTTGGCCGTAAGCGCTCCACGGAACAGACTAATATCCGTACCGAAGTTGGTCATTTTGGTAGTTTCCCACTTGGTGTCCGAATTGCCGTATCGCGCCAATCCAAATCCGGTATGCGCTGAACCCTGTGCACCATCAAAATCATAATTGGTAGATCCGGGATTGGTTACATATTCGTCGGCCCAATTGGTAATGCGTGGAATTTCCGAATTTCCGGTTATCCCAAAACCCACTCTTAATTTTAACTCGTCAATCCAGGTGACGTTTTTAAGAAAATTTTCCTGCGAAAGTTTCCACCCGCCCGATATGGATGGAAAAGTTCCGTATCGATTTGAACTCGAAAATCTTGACGAACCATCACGTCTCACAATAGCAGTAAGCAGGTATTTGTCAAATCCTTTGCTCCACCATTGGAAAGCGTCCAGGTATTGGTGTTATTTTCAAACAAATATCCATAGCGGCTACCATTCAAGCTCCTTCCTACTCCGTCTCTGATGAACTCGCTACCCACCAATATATTAAAGTGATGCGCTTCGCCTATACTTTTACTAAAATTTAAAGTGTTACTCCATACGTAACGCAGGTTCTTGCTCATCCCCTCACTCAATTGATTCCGGTTTTGCGTTTCCGAAAATTCGGGATCTAATTTTTTCATGGAATAGTATCCTGAATTGTTATGATCTATCCCGAAATTGGTTCTAAATTTTAGATTGGAAAGGATATCAGCTTCCAGATAAATGTTCCCAAACAGGCGCAAATTCTCATTCCGGTTATCTTTATTGCGTTCCAAAATCGCCACCGGATTTTGTCCGTTTCCGGAACCATTGGCCTTTGTCCCTGCAAATCTTCCGCTGATGTCATATACAGGCACCCAAGGCACCATACGGTAGGCCCATGAAAGTGCATTCCCTTCGCTTTGATCATCAAAACGATTATTATTTGAGAATGTCACGGTTAGGTTTTCCCCTACACGTATTTTTTTACTGACATTAAATTCGGTATTAATTCTGGCTGAATAACGTTTGTAATACGAATGTGAAAAAATTCCCTTTTGGTCATAGTAATTCAAACCAAATAAGTAATTAACGGATTCATTAGCGCCCGATAACGTAAGCTGATGGCTTTGCGTAGGTGCATTTTGGGTCGACTCTTTATACCAGTTGGTTCCGTCGGAAAACTGTGTGATACGATTATTTTCACGCCAGTCGGCTGCTGTAAAAGGTCCGGAACTCGCTTGTGGAATAATATACTGAGGAAAAACAGGCGACGATCCGGATCCAAACTGTGGATGAGACGGAATGGTAGAAGTTCCTCGAATAGCCGCTGCATTTTGCTTCGACTTCCACATCAGATCCACCCGATCCTTAGAATCCAGCATATCGTAAAACGATGCGGGTGTTGTCACAGAAAAGTAGGTATCATACGAAATTTTTGGGGTACCCACTTTTCCCTTTTTTGTGGTGACAATGATAACACCATTGGATGCCTGGGCACCGTATATCGAAGCCGACGAAGCATCTTTTAATATCTGAATAGACTCAATATCGTTGGGATTGATTGAATTCAAATCCTGATTTCTGGTGGAAACACCGTCTATCACATATAATGGACCATTGTTATTGACAGAACCAATACCGCGAATCCGTATCATCGTAGGCGTACCTGGTGCACCTTGTGAACCTACGGTAACCCCTGCCGCTTTCCCTTGCAACTGCTGACCAAAATTGGAAGCAGCCGTTTTTTTCAACTGATCCACATCCACGACAGTTACGGCACCCGTCAAATCGCTTTTCTTCTGTACACCGTAACCCACTACAACCACCTCCTCCAAAGACTTACTATCCACTTCTAGTTTAACGCGCATGTCTGTCTGATTGCCAACCTGTTGTTCTTTACTCAAATAGCCTACAAATGAAAAGACCAAAACAGACTGTTCGTCGGGAACTTCAATCTGAAAATTACCACTTATATCGGTGGTGGTTCCCTGTTGTGCACCTTTGATTAAAATACTGACACCAGGTAAACCCTCTCCTTTTTCATCCATCACTTTACCTCTAACGTTAAGCAATAAACGTTCACTTTTTTCACGGGATATATTTTCAGGAGCCGGGAGTCGGGTCAATTGAGGCACCATTTTCTCTACTTTGGTCTGATCGATAATATCCTGAAGAATATTGACCATTTTCTTCAGAGATTCCATTCCTTTTGGATCATCCTGGTATATAATGACATATTTCTGATCCAGAATTTTAATTACATTCTTTCCAATGCTCCGTTCAACGCATCCTGCACGTTGCTATAACGGTCTGGGTTGTAATTTTCCCGAATTCTGATATTCTCAACAATCTCGCGATCGTAGGTAAAATGCACCCGATAACGTTGGTTAATATCCTGTATGACACGAAGTAATTTTTCGCCGGCAGGGTTCTCGCCAAAGCCGCTGGACTGGTATACCGTTAAGCACAGGACGAATACACCCGACAAAAAAATTTGCAAGATTTTTTTCATACAATAAGAATGATTAAGGTTTAGAAATAATGCTTCATTAAAAGCTACTTGCACTTTGAAAGTATTAAAACAAATCAGGTACTAACTCACAATCACGATGTTGCCATTTTCTTCAAACTCGACATGCAGTGAAATTTCAATCGCTTTCCGAATCAATTCCCAATCGGCATAGGGTAGCGACAAATCCAGCCTTTTTTGCAAAAGCTCTATATTCTTCACTTGAAATTTTTTACCATACAGGTCTTCAAAATGGTTGAGAATATCTGCTAATGTGGCATTCTCAAAGATGAGCATCCCACCTACCCATGAAGCGCTTTTGTCAAGTGTAGATGATTTTTTGAGAGTCATATCCCGCTTCTGTTCATCGTAATGCACCTTATTACCGGGAACCATCGCAATGGTCTTTTTTACCCCTTCATCGAGTTCCAGATTTACCTTCCCCGATTCCAGAAACACATCTGTCACTTCTCCCCGATTCCGCACATTAAATACAGTACCCAAAACTTTTACTTTCATTCCTCCCGACTGCACCACGAACTGCATACCATTCATTTTTCTAACATCAAAGAATGCTTCCCCTTTCAGGTTCACTTCTCGCTTCCCGACCTGTTTCCACTGCGTACTCCATGAAATACTAGAATTTGCATTTAGTAAAACGGTGCTGCTATCTGGCAACAGTATGCGTTTTGTCTCTCCATAAGTCGTTTGAAAAGACAATAATTTTTGCTCAGGCTGACTGATATTTTTATAATGATAAAAACACAAAAAAAACAAGACAGATGCCGCCAAACCCATACCCCATTTAACCATTGGGAATAGACTTTTTGGGGAGGCCATATCAGCCACATCCAAAAAACCACCTCCCTCAGCCCAATCGGCTCTTGCTGTTGCATCAATCGCTTCCTGAGCTCCCTCCGCTCCAAGCAACATAATAAACTCTTCATATTCTGATGAAGACAATTGGTTGCTCCTATACTTGACCAATAACTGTGTTAACCGCTCATTTCTGTTACCCACCATGCTTTTTGTTTAAGGTTTCTGATTGGATTTGCACTTCACACATCAGCCTTTCCTTTCCAGTTATATTGCATTGACGAATAATCCTACTTTCGGGACTAGTGGAAATACATATTTTTTTGAAATTGTAATAATTTATGATTTTTCATACCTTTATCGGGCACTTTACATCGGTTACTTTATTCCTTTCACAGCTCAATCCTAAATCCTGTGAAAATGGAAAATACGTACAAGCAATACCGAGATTTTCTCTACAGATTTTTTATCAAGCATGTAAAAATACCGGCCCTTGCCGATGATCTGGCTCAGGATGTTTTCATCAAGTTCTGGCAACGGAAAGAATATGCTGATTCTGTCGAAAACATAGATGCCTGGCTATACACCCTGGCTAGAAATCATTTGTATGATCATTATCGAAAACTTGCCTCAGAGAAAAAATATCAGGAAGCTATATGGCAAGAAATGGAACAACATGCCAACAACGTCATTCAGGAGATCTATAAAAATGAACTGGATGAGCAAATTGGTTCTATCCTGAAAAAACTACCACCCCGCCAGATTGAAGTTTATCAGTTGAGTCGGGAGAATGGCTTGTCGTTAGATGAAGTGGCAAAAACACTTGAAATATCGCCCAACACTGCTAAAAATCATTTGGTTCAGGCTTTAAAAGTATTGCGCGTTGGACTAAAAACGATAGCACACTTCATATGGTTGCTCTGGCACTGGTAGGCTTAGGCTACTATGTACGTATCAGCCATTTAGCTCGTTTGGCACGCTATGCTATATAAAATTGCATACGGTATAGGTAGAGAAGTAATGCGATTGAACTTATAGATACGTATCACTTCAATCCCTATGATAGAAGAGCAAGTAAACGGACAGGAAAAAGCGGACCAGACCTTACCGGATCATGTGTTTGAGGATCGGCGACTTTTTTTGAAACAAACAATGGCTTTTGCTGGCTTTACGCTGGCACCTGTATCGTTCCTGACAGCCACCCCTGACGATATACCCATTGGTGATCATGAAAGGGTTAAGCTTTCCGTAACCATCAATGGTCAAAAGCGAAGACTTTCCATAGATCCAAGAATGACTACCCTCGATTTACTTCGGGAAAAGTTGACGCTAACGGGCACGAAAAAAGGTTGCGATCTAGGGCAATGTGGCGCATGCACCATTTTGATAGACGGGCAACGAACCCTCTCCTGCCTCAGCCTGGCAATCATGCAACATGGCAAAAAAATTACAACGGTTGAGAGCCTGAGTGAACATGGCAATTTACATCCCATGCAACAGGCTTTTATCAAGCACGACGGATTTCAATGCGGATATTGCACACCTGGGCAACTGATGTCGGCCATTGCTTGCATACGGGAAGGATGTGCTGGCTCGGATGACGAAATCCGAGAATATATGAGTGGGAACCTGTGCCGATGTGGAGCATACCCCAACATTGTAAATGCCATTTCAGACATAAAAAACAGAGGGCAAAAAGTATGAAACCATTTCAGTACATCAGGCCCAAAACCATAAAAGAGGCGGTTCAAGCGGTTGCTGACGACTCCCAAGCCCGGTATATTGCCGGAGGTACCAACCTGCTCGATCTCATGAAAAGAGATATCGAAAAACCGGAAAAATTAGTCGACATCAATCATTTGCCGCTCAAAAAAATAGAGGTCAAAAGCGGGGTACTACGGATAGGCAGCCTGGCTTTAAACAGTGCGGTCAGTCACCACGCACAAGTTGTAAAACGCTTCCCGCTTCTTGTGCAGGCCCTTCTGGCCGGAGCATCGGGACAGATACGCAACATGGCCACCGCCGGAGGTAATTTACTGCAACAAACGCGATGCCCCTATTTTTACGATACCGCTTTCCCATGCAACAAACGTAGTCCGGGAACCGGATGCAGCGCCATCAACGGAATCAGTCGCCTACACGCTGTATATGAAGTTGATATCTCGAACCCCCAAAAAGCTTGTATAGCCGTAAATCCTAGTGATATGGCTGTTGCTTTGATGGCACTGGATGCCTCGATCATGGTTAGCGGCAAAAACGGGGAACGTAAAATGGCCTTAGATGAGCTATATCATTCGCCGGCTACACAGCCCAACCTTGATCACAATTTAGAAAAAGGTGATTTAATCACCGCAGTTGAATTACCTCATGCTCCGTTGGCGCAGCACGCTCATTATTTAAAAGTAAGGGATCGCACCTCCTATGCCTTTGCCTTGGTTTCGGCCGCCGTTGCACTGGATATCCGTGACCATAGGATACAGGCAGCACGCATTACTTTGGGTGGTGTAGCCTATAAACCATGGCGCCTACCCGCCGTGGAAAAACAATTGCTAGGACAGCCCATTTCAATAACTGCTTTTCGAGATGCAGGAGTTGCCGCTCTTACGGACACGCGTTCGTTTGAGCACAATGCCTATAAATTGAAACTCATCCCTAATGTCATTGCCGAGGCGCTGAAAATTGCTTCCGGATTATCCTGATTTATCTATGATTAAAACTTTTTTCGATCAATCATCAGAAAATGATATTTCGCTAGACCGTGTGGATGGTCGGGAAAAGGTAATGGGAACAGCTACTTATTCCGCTGAATATGCTTTGGAGCGGCTGGCACATGCCGTTCTGATTACCAGCACGATCGCAAAAGGGTATATTCTGCAAATGGATACCAAACAGGCTGAGGGAGCTCCGGGTATTTTAGCGGTGATCAACCATGAAAACTCGCCGGGTGTACCAGGTTATGGAACAAGCAAACAACCCGCCGAACGAGCGCCATCAGGAACTGCCTTCCGTGTTTTTTATGACCATTTCATCTATTTTAGTGGGCAGCCTATTGCTATGGTCGTTGCCGAAACATGGGAACAGGCTCAGTATGCCGCATCCCTCGTGAAGGTTACGTATCAAACCGAATCCCACCAGACAAATTTTGAAGAAAACATGCACCAGGCATTGATATCGCCTGGCGTACTAAAAAATAAAAACTCGCCATTTCAGGATTATAGTCGTGGTAGCGAGGAGGTTTCTCAAAACACAAAAAACAGTATTGAGGCCACATATACCATTCCCACCCAACACCATCAACCCATGGAGCCACATGCCATTGTGGCGGTCTGGAAAGGAACTGATCAGCTTTTGGTATATGATAAAAACCAGGGTGTTAAGTCGGCACAGTGGATTCTTTCCCAAGCATTTAAAATACCAAAGGAAAATGTACAAGTAAACGCCAAATATATCGGTGGTGCATTTGGATCAGGAATAC
>CALGRQ010000475.1 GCA_937880795.1 uncultured Dyadobacter sp.
ATGTTGCCGGACAGCACCCAAAAAACCGGCGATTATGAATTAAAATCGACCAACAACGGAGCCATACTTTCCTTATTTCAAAATGGCAAAAAAATCGCCTATTGGGATATGGCAAAAAAGGAAAAAGAACTCATAACAAACCAAAAAAATGATTTAGAAAGCGTCGATCATCATTTTTTGATGATCGACTATAAAGATCAGACTACGTCAGCCAGAGTCATCCTAGACGCTATATCAAAAAATGAAAAAAATTACCATTACAGTGGTATAGTTCTTCACAATTAAACGTATTCCATTCATTAGCACATAAGAGATATCCATTCACGTTTTCTGATCACGTCTATGAAATCACTACAAATCCTTGTTCTGGCGTTAATATCCCATATAAGTTTCGGGCAAAGCCAGGAACCTACCTATGCTGAAAAACTCGGTTACCCCAAAGGCAAAAAAGTACTGATCATTCATGTTGACGACGTGGGGATGTCGTATGAATCCAATCAAGGCGCGATCAAGGCTATTCGGGAAGGTGTAGCCAACTCGCTCAGCGTGATGATGCCCTGTGGCTGGGTACCGGGTTTTGTTAATTATTGGAAAGAAAATAAGGATATAGATGCAGGTTTGCACCTCACGCTCACTTCCGAATGGAAAGATTATCGGTGGGGCCCACTGGCCGGAAAGCCAAAGGTGCAAGGATTGGTGGACACGCAGGGAGCCTTATGGCGCAGTGTGCCTGAAGTTGTAAAAAATGCAACCGCCGATGAAGTAGAAACTGAAATTCGTGCACAGCTTGATCGTGCCCGAACGATGGGCCTGGTACCTACGCACATGGATTCACACATGGGAACGCTGTTTGCCACACCCGAATTTTTGCAACGTTATCTGAAAGTGGGCATGGAAGAAAAAATTCCGGTGATGTTTCCCGGAGGACATAACACCCTCGTACAAAAAAGTGAAAAAGTAATTGGCGAACAACTGGAAATGACTCGTAAAGTAGGTCAGCAACTTTGGAATGCAGGATTACCCGTATTGGATGACCTTGAAACGAGCAGTTATGGATGGAAAGGCCCTGCCAATGGCGACCAGACCGATAAGGCTATTCAAAAGTACAGTACTGCCAATTACATCAATGCCATCAAAAATATAAGACCGGGACTCACAATGATCATTCTGCATTGTACGATACAGTCGGATATATTCCCCCATATTTCAGATTCGCACATCACACGCAGGGGTGACCTGCTGGCGATGCTTGATCCGGAATTAAAAAAATACATCGAAAAAGAAGGAATTATTTTAACCACTTGGCGGGAAGCGATGGCACGCAGACAACAGGTAAAATAATATAAAGCAAATGGCCCTGACAACGAAAATTGCCAGGGCCATAGGATCTTTTATCACTAAAAACTTCTTACAAATCGATTGCCTCGCCGTAAGCTGCTTCCACAGCACCTTTCACTGCTTCTGACATGGTTGGGTGTGGGTGAACTGAACGCATGATTTCGTGAGCCGTAGTTTCCAATTTACGAGCTACCACAACCTCAGCTATCATTTCTGTTACGTTGGCTCCAATCATGTGCGCTCCAAGGAACTCACCATATTTTGAATCAAAAATAACTTTTACGAAACCATCGGTAACACCAGCTCCAACCGCCTTACCAGACGCCTTGAATGGGAATTTACCTACTTTGATATCGTATCCAGCCTCACGAGCCTTTTTCTCAGTCAAACCAACTGATGCAATTTCTGGCTGGCAGTAAGTACATCCAGGAATGTTTCCGTAGTCCAAAGCCTCTGTTTTATGACCTGCAATTCGCTCAGCGCAAATAATCGCTTCTGCTGTTGCAACGTGTGCCAAAGCTTGGCCAGGCGTACAGTCACCAATTGCGTAATATCCAGGAACGCTGGTTTCGTACCATTCGTTTACCGTGATCTTACCTTTGTCTGTAGCAATACCTGTTTCTTCTAAACCGATGTTTTCGATATTGGAAACGATACCAGCCGCAGACAATACCACGTCTACTTCGTAAGTTTTCTCTCCATCCGGAGTTTTAACAGTAACCTTGCATCCTTTGCCGGTTGTGTCCACTGTTTGTACAGAAGAATTCACAAGCGTTTCGATACCCAGTTTCTTATATTGTTTAGCAATTTCCTTAGAGATATCCTCGTCCTCAACAGGAACAAGGTTCGGAAGGAATTCAACAACGGTTACTTTCGTGCCCATTGATGCATATACATAAGCAAATTCCATCCCGATGGCACCAGAACCTACTACCAAAAGACTTTCTGGTTGCTTTTCAAGGCTCATCGCCTTACGGTATTCGATCACTTTCTGACCGTCAATCTTAATGTTTGGTAACTCGCGAGCGCGGGCTCCAGTGGCTATAATCACCCCTTTGCCTGCTGTATAGTTTGCTGTCTTACCTTCTTTATCTGTTACGGCTACGGTTTTATTTCCAACCATTTTACCCGTTCCCATGATGACATCAATTTTGTTTTTCTTCATCAAGAAGGAAACACCTTTGCTCATCGTATCAGCAACGCCACGGCTTCTTTTAATTACCGCTCCAAAATCCGCAGAATACTCCCCTGCATTGATACCATAATCTTTGGCATGTTTGATGTATTCGAACACCTGAGCACTTTTAAGAAGTGCCTTCGTAGGGATACAACCCCAGTTCAGGCAAATTCCACCTAAACTTTCTTTTTCAACAATTGCTACTTTAAGACCTAATTGAGAGGCACGAATCGCTGCGGGATATCCACCTGGACCGCTTCCAACAACGATCACGTCATATGTTTGAGCCATTTTCTGGTATTTTTATTGGTAAGAAATGGGTTGACAAAAAATTTGCCACAAAGTTAAGACGATTTGGCAGATTGCCTACACCGACAACCTAACGTATTTTATTGACCCCAAAGGGAATCCGCTTTAAAAAATGGTTACGTTCACCCAAACGCCCTCTCGTTTTTTTCAGGAATGGACTTTGCAATAAGGTAATTTGTTTGAAAATCAATGCTATGAGCAATCATTCGCACCGCTATGCCGGATGTAAAATTTTCATTGGAGGCCTATATAAAACCCAGAGTCCCACCCAACATCACAGCTGCGAAAGGTGCTCTACACCGTAATAATATTTATCTTTGAACCCAGATTGTGTAACCAAGTGGTTATTTTTTTACTAAAAATTCAAAACTTCAAATGACAGCAGAGCAATTGAAAGACTTGAAGGCCCGTGTAGAGGCTTTGGGGAGGTATCTTTGACTACGGTAACCGTAAAAGACAACTAGAAGACCTTGAACAACAAACGGTGCAACCGGAGTTCTGGAGTGACTCCACCCGTGCCGAAAAAACAATGAAAGAGATCCGTGGTCTGAAATTCTGGACCAATGGATACGAAGAACTTGCCCGCTTGCGGGACGACCTGGATACCATCTGGGAATTTTATGATGCCGGTGAAGCCACAGAAGAAGAAGTGGATGTTGAAGGTAAAAAGCTTTCAGACAAGCTGGATGAAATTGAATTCCGTAAAATGATGGGTGAAGAAGGGGACGAATTACCAGCGGTGATCGAGATCAATTCCGGTGCCGGTGGAACTGAGTCTCAGGACTGGGCCTCCATGCTGATGCGTATGTATATCATGTGGGCGGAAAAGAACGGTTATAAAGTTCGTGAAGTGGATTTGCAGGATGGCGATGTGGCTGGTATTAAATCGGTAACGTTGGAAATTGACGGCGAGTATGCCTATGGTAATTTGAAGTCAGAAAATGGTGTACACCGTTTGGTGCGGATTTCTCCATTTGATTCCAATGCACGTCGACATACTTCGTTTACATCTGTTTATGTATATCCTCTGGCCGACGACAACATCGAAATTGACGTCAACCTGGCAGATATTACCTGGGACACCTACCGTTCGGGAGGTGCAGGTGGACAAAATGTAAACAAGGTAGAAACCGCCGTTCGGTTGCACCACAAGCCTTCTGGCATCATTATTGCTTGCCAGCAAGAGCGTTCACAGCTTATGAATAAAGAAGTGGCAATACGTTTACTCAAGTCTCGCTTATACCAAATCGAACTTGAAAAGCGGAATGCGGCCAAAGCCGAGGTGGAAGCTTCCAAACGAAAAATCGAATGGGGCTCACAAATCAGAAGTTATGTACTGGACGACCGCCGTGTGAAAGATCACCGGACCGACCACCAAACTTCAAATACCGATGCCGTATTAAATGGTGAAATCAATGATTTTATCAAGGCTTACCTTATGGAATCGTAAAAAGAATTAATCAGGATCATCTGGAGTCCAATTCAGATGATCCTCTTTTATGCCATTGCTGTTAATTTGAAGCTACATTTCCATAAAACCGGGCTTGGCCCCCACATTTTACTGGCATTCCATGGTATTGGCCAGGAAGGATCCAGCTGCTATCAACCATTTACAGATGCTCTCTCCGATTACTATACCATTTATGCGTTCGATCTTTTTTTTCACGGAAAAAACATCGACAACCCCTCTGAATTAATAACCAAAGATCTCTGGCGAGGGATTATTCAGAATTTTTTAAAAAGCGAACATATACAGCGATTTGACGTGGCAGGTTTCAGCATGGGCGGGCGTTTTGCTCTCGCTACTCTGGAAGCTTTTACTGATCAAATAGACAAAGCATTTCTTATGGCGCCCGATGGCATTTCGGAACACCCACTATATGCACTGGCTTCCCGCTTCCCTCCCACACGGCACCTATTTGGCTGGTTTATGCGAAATCCACAGTCATTTCTGCAAACAGCGCGCCTGCTTTCGAAAACTGGTATGATCAACACCAGTCTCTATAGGTTTACAGAAAACATGATCAACACCCCACAAAAAAGGTATATGATCTATCATTCGTGGGTAGCATTTCGTCAACTTAGGTTTAATATCCCTCAGCTATACCAAGCTATACAATCACATCACATTGATTTATTCCTATTTATAGGCAAATACGACAAACTCCTCAAGGCGAAACATGTGACCAGCCTCTCCCGTCTTCTTCCTGCAAACCGATATATACTCCTGCAAAGTGGACATGTCCAGATAGTTGAAAAAGTAGCGGCCTATTGTGCAGCGATATTGAAGTAAACCGTCGTTCAGCTCTAATTGGCTAGAAAAATAGTAGATTGAACCAATATTTTCGCACGCTGTGGGTGTTTCATAACAGTATATTGCTTTTGCCCTAATGCTTATGGTATATAATTCTTCCTATTCACAGACGATTATATATCCACCTTATGAAACGTCGTTCATTTTTCTCAAAGGCTCTTGCGGGTTCGGCCATCACTTTATCATCAAACGCGCTGGCCAATCCGAATGCCTCGGTTGAAAAGTCTTTCCCCAGTATACACAATTCAGGTTTAATGGAGACGATCATCTCCGTTCCGGGTCTTCAAAAAAATACGACCATTTTACAGGTTTCTGATTCACACATCAGCTGCGATAACGAAAGCGACGCGCCGTATACCCAATATAGCGAACGCATGAACAAAGCCTATCGCCAAATTAAACATTACCAAACAGGAGAACTGACCACAACAACTGAAAATTTTAAGGAAATCATTCAAAGAGGGGTCAAGGAAAAAGTTGATTTAGTGGCGCTTACCGGAGATATCGTCAACTATCCCTCAGCTACGGCTATCAACTTTGTTACTTCTGTTATGCAATCGAGTGGCTTACCCTATATGTATACGGCGGGAAATCACGACTGGCACTATGAAGGTATGAAAGGTCCTGCCGATGCATTGCGAAAAGAATGGTGCGAAAAAACCTTGAAACCACTCTATAAAGGTAATTATCTATACTCATCTCAAATCCTGAACGGACTCAACATAGTTTTAGTGGATAACTCCACCTATCAGGTCAATGAAGAACAACTGGATTTCTTTATGACACAAAAGAAACGCCCGGAACCTATGGTATTGATGGTTCATATTCCGCTCTATATGCCCTCTATGCCCATGTGTTGCGGACATCCGGAATGGGGTGCAGCTGTCGATAAAAATTATGTGATCGAGAGAAGAGAACGCTGGCCGGAAAAAGGAAATTCGCCCTCCACAGTTGCCTTTGTTAAACAGGTTATGAACGCCAAAAATATAGTCGGCGTATTTGCCGGACACTGGCATCAGTACAGATCCATCAATAACGCTACCATACAACAACATTTGACTTTACCAGCTCTCAATGGCAGCCACAGGCTCATCAAGCTACAAGGTATGGTTTAGTATGGTGCTTTTAGAAGGTATTATCGTTATCATCCAAGCCGGATAGACGATGCGAGCCAATAAGTAACGGGCTCAATATCTCCTCATTTCCTCTTAAAAATGAGGAGATGAGGATTAGAATTATAGCGTTTGTAATCTTTTACCTTTCAAAGCGCCTCACCTTTTTTCAAAAGTATGATAACGATTAAATTAAAATCGGAATTGAAAAGCCTGTTTGCTCTCGGCTTTACCTGTCTTCTATATACCGGCAACTATGCTTCTGCACAACGTATACAACCGCAATTCGCTCCCAAAAAGAATAATAACATCATTTTTCTAGGAAACACATTTGCCGAACGTATGCGGCATTTTCCTTATTTTGAAACGCTGCTTCAAACCCAATATCCCGGAATGCAACTTACCGTCCGTAATATGGGATGGAGTGCCGATGAAGTGGGACTGCAACCTCGTCCGCTCAATTTTCCCGGATTCAAAAGAGAAATCAAAAAGGTGATCGAAGATCCCAAAGATTTGTCGTTCAGAAGTTGGGGTGAAAATGTAAATATGCCCTTTGCTTTCAACATCAACGGTCTGCATCAGTCATTAACCGAACAAAGCGCGGACATCATTTTCCTTTGTTTTGGTATGAATGAGGCCTTTAAAGGGCAAAAGGGGCTACCGCAATTTGAAAAAGACTTAAAAGCCTTCATCAAGACTTTACAAAGCAAAAAGTACAACGGCGTATCTGCTCCGAGTTTGGTTCTGGTGTCTCCAATTGCCCACGAAGCTTTGGGCGGACATTTTCCCAAACCAGACCAACACAACCAAAATTTAGCGCTGTATACGGCAAAAATGAAGGCTACCGCTACCCAACTGGGACTGGCATTCATCGATTTGTATACCCCAACCAAAGCACTAATGCTGGCATCTCGAAACAAGCCGGTTACCATCAACGGAATCCACCTCAATGAACGAGGGTATCAGGAAACGGCTCGCATGATGGCACAACAGCTAGGGTTCAATATGGGCACAACGTCACTCAATTTGGACTCCGAGGCGACTCAGAAACTCCGAAAAGTGGTTCAGATGAAGGATGACCATTTTTTCTATCGCTGGCGGGCTGTCAATGGTGAATACATATACGGAAGAAGACGAGAGCCATTCGGCATCATTTCTTTTCCCCCCGAAATGGCCAAATTGGATCAAATGACCACCGCCCTGGATTCGGTCATATGGAGTTTTGATAAAAATAACGTGTCGGCAGCCTATAAAAAGGCTATGGAAATTGTGGACGAAAGCGACAATCCTGCGGCTCAGGAGGCATTTTTGGTTACCAAAATGACAGGCAAGCAGAGCCGTCCGCTTTCCCAGGCTGATCATGCGCATCATGCCCAACCCAAAGAGCCAGCCGGTCCTGAGCAATTTACTGTTCCGGAAGGTTATGAGGTAAATTTGTTTGCTTCGGAAAAAGATTTTCCGTTGGCTAAACCTGTGGCCATGTCTTTCGATGCACGGGGTAGACTATGGGTGGCTACCATGCCTACTTATCCACAATATGTTCCTGGTATTCCTATGAATGATAAAATTGTCATTCTGGAAGACACCAATGGGGATGGCCGCGCGGATAAACACACCGTTTTTGCAGACAATCTATACCTTCCCCTCGGTTTTGAATTTGGCAACGGTGGTGTTTTCGTTTCTCAGGAACCCGATCTGGTTTTTCTTAAAGATACCGATGGCGATGATGTCGCCGATGTTCGGGAAATTGTCTTATCAGGTTTTGGCTCCGAAGACAGCCACCACGCTACACATGCCTTCGCATATGGTCAGGATGGCGGGATCTATTTCAATGAAGGGACTTTTCTCAACACGCAGGTTGAAACACCCTATGGCCCCATACGCTCATACAACGGCGCCACTTATCGTTTTGAACCTCGTACCGGCAAGTTAGATCATTACATTTCCTACCCGTACTATAACCCCTGGGGTAATATTTTTGACAAATGGGGAACACATTTGGTAGGTGATGCTTCGGATGGTTCTAATTATTTTGCACCACCCATGACGGGGAAAGTCAATTATCCTGACAAGCACCCACGAATCAATATGTTCACGACCACACGTGTGCGTCCTACGGCCGGCTTGGAAATCGTTTCTAGCCGACATTTCCCCGATCACGTTCAAGGTAATTTATTGATCAATAATGCCATCGGGTTTCAGGGTATTAAGCAACATCAGATTCTCCCCGATAAATCGGCCATTACCAGCAAAGAGGTGGAACCTTTGTTACAATCCTCAGATCCCAATTTTAGACCTGTGGATCTGGAGTTTGGTCCTGATGGAGCCCTATATGTCGTAGATTGGTATAATCCACTGATCTCTCATGGTGAGAACCCACCGCGAGATCCGGCCAGAGACAAGGTACATGGCAGGGTATGGCGCGTTTCTTACAAAGGACGTCCACTTCTCAAAACCATTGATATATCGAAACAGGATATTCCGCAGTTACTGGATAACCTTAAAGAGCATGAAGATCGGCTGCGCTACCGTTCACGTATACGTCTTCGCGAACAGTCACCTGAACAATTTATTCCGGCTCTGGATAAATGGGTAAAAGGTCTTAATAAAACGGATAAAAACTACGAACACAACCTGCTGGAAGCCCTCTGGCTATATCAGGATTTTACAGTGGTAAACAAACCGCTGCTACAAACATTGCTGAATGCCAAAGATTTTCGCGCTCGTGCAGCTGCAACCCGTATGGTTCGGTACTGGAAAGATCAATTGCCCGAGGCACTTCCCATGCTGAACAAGGCTATCCAGGATGAAGAACCAAGGGTAAGAATTGAAGCGATAGCAGCGCTTTCCTATTTTGAGTCGCAAGAAGCAGTTCAAATTGCGGCACAGGTTCTGAAACAGCCAACAGATTATTATCTAGACTTTGCCATCACAGAAACATTTGCCCATCTTAAACCACAATGGTTTAGTGCTTTTAAAAGTGATTCCAGATTTTTGGAAAATAACCCGAAGGCAGCCGCTCATCTGCTGGCAACGCTCAATCCCGAGGGATTAACCTCATTGCCGCCTCGCAGACATATTCTTCAGGCTCAATTATCAAATCCAGCCATGCAGAAACCGGCGAAAGAGCAGGCACTGAAAACCTTGTCGATACAGGAAAATAAAAAGCCAACACAAATACTGATTGAAAGCATCAAGGGTCGTGAAATGCAGAAAAAACCGATCGACGACCTGATGGAAATACTGTTAAGCCGTGACCCAAAAGAACTTTCAGCCTCTGGCACCGCTATCAAAAATTTACTTTCATCCGAGCAAACCAGCCTGTTGCAGTCGGTTGGCTATGCAGCCCTCATGACGATA
>CALGRQ010000476.1 GCA_937880795.1 uncultured Dyadobacter sp.
TATTAAATTCTTTTTGACGAAGAGACATCACCTAACGGGGAGTCTCTTCTTTGTTTTTGAGACCTTTACCAAAAGGTGCGCAGCAAACAAAACACCTACGCCTTCTCATTGGCTAACCATTTAAATATTTGGTCCGACTTTTCATTACTACCTTTGTCTTAGTACTTGTTTATATGTTATGAAAAGGATTTTAATACCCTGCAATTTTTCCCTCCATTCAGAAAGAGCCATAAAGTTTGCGATAGAGATTACCCATTTTAGCGAAGGAGAGCTATTTATATGTACTGTTTTACCGCCCTCAGAAACGGAACAAAGCCCGACAGAGAAAGCATCTGCGATAGCCAAAACACAGGACCAATTCGTTTCTTTTATAGCCCAATTTGACGTAGCACAGCTCACAGTACACCACACAGTAAAGACCGGCAAAATCACAACATGCTTACTAGAAGTAATTCAGCAGGATAAAATTGACCTTGTAGTGATGGGTACTTCTGGATCTCGGGGATGGAGTGAAGCATTTATGGGTTCCAATATAGGTAAGATTGTAAGAACCTCTCCGGTTCCGGTTTTTGCTGTGAAAAGCAACACAACAATTAACCAAATCAAAAACATCGTTTTCCCTTGTTCTATAAACGACGACGATTCGTACTTGATTGAGAAAATTAAAGGGTTACAATCTTTTTTTAACGCAAGACTACATCTGTTGCATGTCAACACCAACCCTCGGCGGGACAACCAAGCTGGTATACAACGGTTAAACAAATATGCCGAGCAGCATGGTTTACGTCAGTTTCATGTAAATGTGACCCACAACGCCATCGAGAAAGATGGTATTATGCAATTTGCCAAAGAAATCAATGCAGACTTGATAGCCATGGGCACCCACGGGAATCGAAACCCAGGCAATATGTATGTGAGCAGTATTGCCGCAGACATAGCCAATTACGCAAATATTTTGACCTGGACTTGTGCCACGGAAGCCTCAGAATCTTAAAACAATAACGGTTATGATATAGGACCTTTAAAAATAAAGTCCTATATTAGCAACCATGGCCAATGCAAACGCTACATATTCTTCAACTAAATCCCGCCTCCGAGACCTTGTTTCGGTTGCGTCGGACTCGTTTGCGCCATTTTCTAATGTATCTACAAGCTTTTGCTCTAAGCTCTATTACATCTCAAATTTTAAAGACTTCAATACTTTAGCCCCGAACCTATACTGATTTTCAGGATTCGGGGATTTCCGGCGAATACCTCATTTTCAGTACTTAGGTTAAAATGCACGTTGATGTAATCTCGTGCCCGGGCTACTGTACAATTCATCCACACGAAACTGTATTTCTGGTGGATGAAAGGATGTATGCGCCGTTTTACTTCATTTTTGAATTAAATAATTTAAGCAAAACAGCACAGTAATGACAACTCAAAAAACGCCCGTTATACTTACCGAAGACGATTTCCGCATGCTAAAACAATTTGCCGAGCAATTCCCTATTGGCGGTAAGGAAAACGAAATGACACTTTCTTATGAGCTCAACCGGGCTACGGTTGTAGCCGAAAATAAGCTTCCAAGTGGAAGTGTACGTCTGAACTCAAAGGTAAAAGTAAAGGAATTGACCACGAACAGGGAAATGGAATTTTCCATCGTTATGCCTGCCATGGCGAATATTGCTGAGAAAAAAATCTCCGTAGTAACCCCTATGGGCGCTGCGCTGATAGGACTGTGTAAAGGAGAAAAAGTACAGTGGAAAATGCCAGCCGGCATTAAACACTTTGAAATATTGGATGTTGAGTATTGAATGTAGTGGTAAATGGGGACAAGCGAATGATCATTTGTCCCCTTTTGCTAAACCATTGGCACATTATAAATCAGTTTCAAAACAACACAACTTGCGTGAATCTCAAAACAAATCCTTCAGTGCTCTTTTTGCCGCATGATAACCGCACATACCGTGCACACCTCCGCCGGGTGGCGTTGATGACGAGCATATATACAGGCCTTTTGCAGAGGTTCGGTAAGGTGATCGACTTAAAATAGGACGGCTATACAATTGCCATATATCCTGAATTCCGCCGTTGATATCACCCCCAATGTAATTCGGATTGTACGCCTGCATCTCCATGGCGTTCAATGTATTTTTATGTAAAATAACATCCTTAAATCCGGGTGCAAAACGCTCAATCTGATTTTCAATGGCTGCTGTCTGGTCTTCTCTCGAACCATTGGGCACATGACAATAGGCCCAAGCCGTGTGTTTACCCACGGGTGCACGGGAGCTATCGAAAAGGCTTGGCTGCGCCAGCAAAACAAAAGGTTTTTCCTGATGCTTCCCTTCGGAAGTTTGTTGTTCCGAGGACGCAATTTCTTCAAAAGTGTTACCCAAATGCACCGTTCCTGCCTTGCGGCAATCTTCATTCTTGAACGGAATGGGTTCACTAAGTGCCCAGTCTATTTTAAAAACACCCATACCGTAGCGGTATTTTTGCAATTTTTCACGGTAAGATGTACTCAAATTGTCCCCTCCTATTTCCAGCAGTTGGCGAGGTGTAACATCCAGCAAAACCGCTCTCGCAGGTGGGAGGTCTTTTAAAGACTTTACATAAAAGCCTGTTTCTACCTTGCCTCCAATCGACAAAAAATAAGAAACCAGCGCATTGGCTATGGATTGAGAACCTCCTTTCGGAATTGGCCAGTTACCCACATGTGCCGCTGCCATGAGCATCATTCCAATGGCTGAGGTGCTTAAATTGGACAACGGCTGAATGGCATGTGCCGCCATACCTGCCCACAATCCTCTGGCTTGCCTGGTGTCAAATCGGTTTGCCATCCAGCTTGCGGAGGTGAGGGCTTTTAAGCCAAAACCAGCGAGCGCAATCGGATGACTAGGTATAGGAAACGGGCCGAGCAAATCAGGTAAAAGCTTGGGTAAGTCTCTCACGGTAGTCTGCATGAGTCGCAGATAGTGCTCCTTATCCGCTCCCAATCCTTCGGCTGTTTGCAAAAGGGAGTGCTGTAAAACCCCTGCCGTTCCATCATCAAACGGGTGTGCTGCGGCCAGCGTGGGGTTGATCATTTCCAGTCCATGCGCCTGCAAAGGAATACTGCTAAAAAAAGGAGACATCGTGACCATAGGATGAACCGCCGAGCAAACATCATGTATATAGCCCGGTAAAGTAAGTTCTTTCGAACGCATTCCTCCCCCAATTTCGGATTTACCTTCCAGCAACAATACCGAAAGACCAGCTTGACGCAGCGTAATCGCTGCGGCCAGTCCATTTGGTCCAGAACCCACCACAATCGCATCAAATTCCTGATCAGCCACGCTATATCGTTTACTAATAATTAAAAAAAACGGATGCCCTTTTACAAATATGAGGGCGATGCCGCTATAAAGCAAGGTATCCCTTTGACTACTTCATTAGGTTGCTCGAAAAAGAACCCGTCCATCCCGCTCAATAGCCCACGCCGTTACCGGATTGAAATGATAACCCATATTTCCACCACGAGCAGCCAATAATTGTTTTAAAAATGGTTGAACGTAACCTGTTTCATCCACAGCCCTGCTCATAATTTCGGTAGGTGAACCGTCCCATTTCCACAGAAAACGAAAAGCGGTGATTGACTTATCCATCACGGGCTCCTGAAGAACTGCCGTATTCCAGCTTTTTCCTGCATTGGTGCTTATTTCTACCGTGACAATCTTACCGCGTCCGCTCCATGCAATGCCTCGTATTTCTATATATCCTTTCTCAACCTGCGCCGGATAGGATGGATAAGTAATGATTGAACGGGCATCCATCGTAAAGCTAAACTGTCTGATCTTACCGTCTGCAACAGGCTCGGTATATTTGGACGTTTCTTCCCGTGTCATGAAAGGCTGATCCGAAACCTCGATTCGCCTAATCCATTTAATATTGGTATTACCCTCCCACCCGGGCAAAAACAGACGCGCCGGATAACCCTGTTCAGGCCGAACAGCTTCTCCATTTTGTGCATAGGCAATGATTGCATCGTCCCAACCTTTCTTGATGGGTATGCTTCGCGTCATCACGGCAGAATCGCCACCCTCAGCCAAAAACCAGCTGGCTTTGCTACTCACACCTACTTCCCGAAATAATGTAGACAAGGATACTCCCGTCCATTCGCTCTGGCTGGTCAAACCACAAATTTCCTGGGGTCTTATTTTACCATCATCCGCACCACGATAATTACCAGAACATTCCAAAAAACCTACCCGCGTAACAGATGGAAATCTTTTCAGATCAGCCAAGGTAAAAACCATAGGCTTTTGCACCATGCCGTGTATGGTCAATTTATATTGAGCAGGGTCAATTGCAGGAACACCACCATGATGCCTTTCAAAATGCAAGTCAGATGGTGTAATCGTTCCGTATAGGTCTTGTAAAGGTGTACGGGATGAAGTAGATGAAGGTGCTTTAACGGGTTTTTCAAAAGGCGATCGGGATCCGAGGGTACCCGGTAGAACACCCGGAACCTTTGTCGGATCATCCAGTTCAGCATGGGTAAACCCTGCCTGAACAGCCTTTCCAGATGCAGTCTGAACCAACATCACCGCTGCGGTGGCTGCCCCGCCGAGTAACTTTCTCCTACTTATTTTATTCACCTTTTCAATTTCCATTTTAAACTACAAACTAGCGTATAACAGGTCCATCCTGCCGATCGTCTGGCACAAAATACTTCTTTGCGGGCATCACTACCTGGGGAAGGCTCTTCGCATTCAGCTCTTTTTTTGCATCAATTAATCCATTGGCATGAAGTAAATAGGCCGTCAAACTGTATACCTCTTCATCGGTAAGTGAACCCGGTGCATTGAAAGGCATGGCTCTACGGACATAGTCAAAAACTGTTGTTGCATACGGCCAGTAGTTACCTATGGTTTTCACCCTCCGACTTTTTACCAGCGTAGTATCTCCCACCACGAGTCTGTCATTGGGACCTTCCACACCGGTAGCCCCATGACAAGCACTGCACTTGGCTATATAAATTTCTCTTCCTCTTACTGAGTTTCCCTGCCCTGGCGGCAACCCTTTGCCATCGGGCCTTACGTCTATGTCAAGCATGGCAATTTCCCTTTCCGTAGCCACTCTGCCAAATCCGTAGCGCTCCGGTGGCTGTAATGTATCGGATTGAGTCAGGAAAGTTTGGCGATCATTTTTCACCTTTATAGTAAAAGCCGAAACCACTATACCTGCCATAAGAACCCATGGCTTACTCATACTTCCCCGCATTCAGTGTACTTTTTGATAATACATATGGGCGATCCACCCGATTCAGAACCACATACAACGAATCCTTGTTTTCATTCACTCCGCTGAGAATCACCTTTGAGCCATCGGTTGTAGAATAGTGAAGCACCATTTTGTTTCTACTGTCTTTTTTGGGTTTGGCTGCAAATTCCCGATCACGACGCGTGGACCAACCTCTGGGGTCAATCATTTTATTTTCATCTCCAATATTGGCCAAAGCATCCTGACTAATCCAGTTGTTCTGAACCTTCTTTTCATCAACCTCCTTCTTCTTCGCTTTCCCGTTCTCTCCGGCCTGCCCAATTCCGTCCCGATAGCCCAACCGATTGAATTTATCTCTCAGGTATAGCACATTCTGGATAGTATCTGCCAAATAATGATACACGCGCTGTCCTCCTCCCGTACCGGTTAATTCAAAAGTCCGCTCCAAGTCTCGCATGGGCGCACCTCCTCCATTAGACAAATCCAATGACTGCGGCTTGTTTACTTTAAACGTTAAACTCGTCCAGTTCTCAAATGTAGCCCATTGCCAGCGTACCGTATCGGTTGGAGAATATGGAATCTCCTGGTTGTTAATTTTAAACTCCGATACATCGTAGTTGCCTCTTAAGGTCTTTATTCCAGCAGTTGCAGGCTGTTTATAGGGATCAAATTTAAAGTTGATGTATTGCAGATAAAACAAAAAGAACACAAACACCCCAATGACGCCACCTTTCAAAATATAACGGGTGTATTGCTGCCATTTTTCCGATAAAGCCGGATAATGATTGTTGGGGATTGTTAATTTTTCAAGAATCAACAAATTGTAAATATTGGGAATGTCTTTCCAGAGAATAAATGCGGCCAATAATACAAAGTATGAGCTATACACATGTACACCGCCATCATACGCAAAATTGACATAGACTATATCCCCCAGAGCACCCAAAAGTAATATTGCACCGAGCGTAGTGGTTCCCCTAAAAAACAATAATATACCTGCCGCCAGCTCCACCACACCGGCGAAAACCTGATACCAAGGGACAATGCCGATAGACAGCCAATAAATTTTTTGTAGGGTAAAATCGCCAAAATTTGTATTCAGTAACCCTAACGAAGGATAAGGCATTTGTGTAGGAAGCAGTTTTGTAAATCCAAATCCGATAATGCCAATACCGGCCCGATAGCGCACAACAACACGCAACCAATAGTAAAGGATATTATACTCCTGAACTTCGGGCTTCCTTACTTTTGAAATCAAAGTCCATATGACACCGCCTACAACGGAAAACAGAAATGTAATAATCCAGGTGGCATATCCATTTAACGAACTCCCAAAAATGGTACGACCAAACCAGTCGATTCCGGAACCAAACCTGGCCACATCGTATAAATCACGGTAATGAAGATGCGCCCAGTCGAAGGAGACCAGATCCTTATACCAACCTGCACTATTGGGCAACGACATGCTGATGAAAAATATAAAAGCAATACGGAATGCTATTTTTTCAAAGGTAGACCATACAGTTGCCGACTCTTTTTGAGGAGAGGACAACTTTTCCTGACGCTCATTCGGCTCTACAACTAGTCCCGAAACTTCATTGATATTGGTGATAGACATATTCTTTGAGATTAAATCTGAACAATGAATGATTATAACTTAAACTCACCCCGACGACCTACTTTTTCCACTTCCTGATACAGATATTTTTTATTAATTTTTGCCAGTACAACATGAAGCGAATCCCGTTCAGCATTAATCCCCGAAAGTATAATTGTGGAAGAATCTGGTCGACTGTAATGCAACGTCAAACTATCGGAAGGCGTAACTTTGTTGATTAAATGAAGCGTTTGCTTCTCTTCGTTCATGGTATAAGAATAATAGTGCCTTCCTCCGGATCCTGCCTGTTCATAATTTCGTAGACGATCCTGGTCATGAATATTTTCAACATTGGTAAAATCAATGACCGCTGGCGGAGAAGATCGAATACTGATGGTTGCCCAATTTTCGAAAACCACATCTTTCCATCGCACGGGATCGAGTGCCGAATAAGCGTGTTCTTCTCCATTGATCGTAAATTCCTTCACATTGTACAAGCCGGCAGCAGACGCAAGCCCAGCGCTCTGCGGATATTGATACGGCCCTGTCTTATATCCAGCGTAGGTTTTGGCTCCATAAAAAAATACGAAGAAGAATACGAATGCAGTTTTCAATGCGACTCTGCTATTTTTTTGCCATCCTTTTTGGAATATAGGATTGAATCTATTGGGTACTGTGGCTTGTTCGAGTGTCAACAAACGGTAGAGTCGAATGGCGTCAAAAGAGTAGAGAAACAGGGCCAGTATGATCAGATAAAAACTATATACATACTCACCGCCTTCATAAGCCAAATTAGAAATAAATACATTTCCTGTAAATGGGATAATGATCAACGTACCAATGGTTGCCGTGCGCCGATATAGCAGTAAAAGTCCACCAAGAATTTCAACTGCGCCTAAAAACGACTGATAATTGGGCACCACACCTAAGCTCATCGCGAACAGTTTCCAGGAGCTCAGGTCGCCATACGCCGTATTGAGATTACTGATTGATGGTAACGGAGCCTGTAACGGGAATAATTTTATAAAACCATAGGCTATTAGTGCCACTGCTAATCGGTATCGTACAATCACCCGAAGCCAGTAATACAGTGCGTTATACTCTGTGGATTTGCTATCCCTGCGTGTCCAAATAAATGCTCCTGCTACCGCAATAACCAATACCACCAGCCAATTCGCGAAAGTATCCGGCCCATCGAAAAAACGAGGCATATATCTGGCCAGTTCGAAAATATCGCCATAGCTCAGATTAAACCAGCTCACCGAAAACAACGTTTTGTAATATTTCCAATCCAGCGGTATAGACTGTATTACGAAATAAATAAAAGCAATCCGAAACACTTGCTTTTCAAAAGTGCTCCATGTATCTCCCTCATTTGCTCCCGATTGGGCAAAATATCCTTTTTGATCAATGCGTTTGTCCGACATAATTATACCGTTTAATAGCCAGGATTTTGTTTCAATGCTTTATCTGCCAGCAATTGCTCAGCTGGAATAGGAAGCAATAGCTTGTTGGGATCCGTTACTTTGAGAACGGATTCTGCCCTACCGGTTCGCACTAAATCAAACCAGCGGTGTGGCTCCAATGCAAATTCTAAACGACGCTCATTTTCAATGGCAAGCAATATATCCGCTTGTTTCGTCGCCAGGCTTTTGGCTATACCCGCTCGTTCCCGAATTATATTAAGATCAGCCAACGCTTCGGTGATGGATCCCAATTGTGCTCTTGCTTCTGCCCGAATAAGGTATAATTCAGCTATACGAATCACATAAGTAGGATCCGTTCCCGGACTACGATAATATAGATTCCCGTACCACCTATTCTGATTGTCCCTGGCGACAAGAGCACTTCGTGTTCCGCCGATAGTCGGGTCCGAAAGGAGCTCAACAAGTGCATCGTTGGGTGCCCATTGACGGGTTCCACCATTTTGTTGAGGCTGCCATTGTCCCCTGTGGCTATTTGTTTCATTAATACTGTAAAACAGCTCAAACACCGACTCTTCCGAACCTCTCACATCATTCGCAAAAAAGGCATTAAACGGTTTTAACAGCTTATAGCTCGTTGCATCAGCAATCACCTTGTCTGCAAATTCTTCTGCCTTTGCATGGTTTTTCTGATACAGATAATAGCGGGCTTTTAAGGCCCAAACCGTTTTACGTGTAGCCCTATACCGATCCGTTGTGGCAGGAAGTAAAGTTTCTGCCTTTTCCAGATCGGAAATAACCTGTGCATATATTTCTTCCTGCGTGGCTCTCGCAATACCACGGTTATCGTCCGGAGTTGATGTAGGTTTTGTGATGATCGGCACCCCGCCCCAAACACGAACCAAGTCGAAATAGGCTAACGCCCGTAAAAAGTAAGCCTCTCCCACCATCTGATTGCGTACAGCATCCGTCAACAAAGGATCTTTAACCGCAGGTACCTTGTCTATCACATGATTGATCCGGTTTATGGTGGTATATATGCCGCTCCAAACGCTTGCAATGGTCGAGTTTTCGGCATTCACCCGATGATTGATAAACTCCTGGACCTGAGATTGCGAACCAGTCCATTGGATATTATCGCCAGATAAGTAACCTATCGATTGAAAGTTTACACTGTAATAAGCTCTCAATGCATCATATGCACCGCGCAAAGCATTTTCGGACGACGCTTTATCAATGATTGTTTGCTGATCAGAAATCGATGCCCGAGGTTCGACTTCCAAAAAATTACCGCAAGAGGTCAGGATCACGGACAGAGCTGTGGCTAAAATATATTTGAATGCTTTCATGATGATCGTTTATTATAACGTGACATTTATACCTACCTGCACACTTCGTGGCTGTGGGGGCGTACCCAGATCAATCCCCTGTTCGTTTTGGGCACTACTTGCGCTCGACTCCGGATCTAAACCTGTGTATTTGGTGATTAAAAACAGATTACTTCCCGTAACATATAACCGCAGCGCCGTCAATTTGCGAACAGGGACTTTATAGCCAATTGTGAGCGAACGGATACGTATAAACGAACCATCTTCCAACCATCGGCTTCCACCATCTCTGTAATTGTTCACATTCACCCCATCAGGTCTCGGGACATCGGTCACATCACCCGGCTTTTGCCAGCGATCGTTGTTGCTCGCAAAAATGATTCGTGCCGCATCCCGTGCTCCACCCCCTTCTCCAAAAAACTTATTATGATTATAAACCTTATTACCATAAGAGAAAGATAAAAACGCATTTACATCGAATCCTTTATAGGTAAAACTGTTATTCAGTCCTCCATAGAATTTTGGCCAAATGCTTCCCATAATCTGACGATCGGCAATGGTAATCTTTCCGTCCTGATTCACATCCTCATATACGGTATTACCTGTTTGTGAATCCACATATAGCTGTTTGTATACCCAAAATGAATAAAGCGGAGATCCCTCCTTTTGCAGGATCAAACTGCGGCTACCGTACTCCAATGGATTTTCGAGCCTTTCAATTTTGTTGACGTTTCTTGAAATATTAAAGTCCGTATTCCAAGTAAAGTTTCTTCCTTGTACATTCACCGTACGAATCCCCAGTTCAAAACCTTTATTGCTTATTTCAGCTGCGTTGCTGCGGTAGTTGGGAAAACCAGTGGTGGCTGGTAAAGCAATGGACAAGAGTCCGTTACTGGTATTTTTGTGATATACATTAAATTCCAATCCGATACGCTCGTCGAAGAAGGACGCATCTACACCCACATTAAACTGATTGGTTCGCTCCCATTTTAGGTTGGGGTTCGCCAATTGCTGAGGCGCAATTCCCGGCGCTCCCTGATACGGAGTCCCTCCACCCCATAGCCCCAATGCGGCAAAACTGCCCAGTCCATTTTGGTTACCTGTAACGCCATAGCTTGCACGTATTTTTAGATCGGACAAAATGCGTACATCTTTGAGAAAGTCCTCTTGTTTTACACGCCATGCTCCACCCACGGATGGGAAATAGCCCCATCGGTTATCCGCTCCAAAACTGGATGAACCATCGGCACGTATGCTAAAATCAATGAGATAACGTCCGTCATAATTGTAATCCAATCTCGAAAAAAACGAAGACAAATTATTTTTGGACCAGTTGGATGACCCTGTTGTGGTAGCTGCGGATGATACAAGTTTAAAAGAGTTATTGGCAAAACCTCGCCCCGTGGAGGAAGTACCAGTCATCACATTGCTTTGCACCGTATTACCTACCAGAATACCGAATGTATGTTTCGTGCCAAATTTTTTACGGTACGACAAAGTCTGTTCATTGATCCAGGTGGTAGCTTGTCCATTGCTGGCGGTAGCGAATCCATCCGGACTTCCGGAGATCAACAAGTTATTCCAATATTCATTTTCATCGTAATTATTGAAATCCAAACCCCAGCTCGTCCTAAATTTTAGATTCGGCAATATATCCGCTTCCGCATATATATTTCCGATATACCTTAAACTCACCGACTTGACGTCATAATTATCCAGCAACAACTCCACATTATCAAATCCAGCGCGGCCTACCAAAACCCCATTATCGTTATAAGGCGATAAATACGTGGGTGTATGCAATGCCGCCTGAAGCAATCCACCAGCCGGGCCGTCTCCTGCCCTCGCCTGATTTCGGAACGTACGTGCAAATGTGTTGCTTATGCCCACCTGAACCCTATCGGATATCTTTTGATCCAGATTAAATTTAAGACTAGCACGGTTAAAATCGATTGGGCGAAGGATGGATTCCTGACTATTATAACCACCACCTATATAATACTTCGTGGTAGCGGTACCCCCGGAAACAGATAAATCATAATTTTTTAGGCTCGCCGTACGAAAAACCTGACCGAGTCTGTCATACGTTTGCTGTTCTTCCGGCAAGCCACGCCCTCCCTCAGAAATCGGTCTAAATGGCCTGTTGGCCTCATTTCGGTTTAATGAAGGAGTATCCTTTCCCGTGTTTATCCACCACTCATTCACCAATTGCGCATGTTCAGGCCCTGTTGTAAGCTCCCATAGTTTAGCCGCTTTGGCTACACCTTGTGATACATTCAGGTTTATCCTTGCCTTCTGATTAAATTTACCCCGTTTCGTAGTAATCAAAATTACACCATTAGCACCACGCGAACCATATAAGGCGGTTGCTTCTGCATCTTTTAAGATTTCTAGACTTTCTATATCGGACGGATTGATATCCGCGATGGGTGATGTTGCCTTTCCGCCTGTGCCCACAGTTTGCAAACTATTGCTATTGATAAAAACTCCATCAACCACATACAAAGGATCGTTGTCAGCGTTAATTGAAGTTGCGCCCCTAACTCGGACCGTCACGCTCTCCCCGGGCACTCCTGTATTGGAACTGATTTGCACCCCAGCCACTTTGCCCTGTAACTGGGCGTCGAAACTTCCTGCGGGAATTTGCTTTACATCCGAGGGATCCACTTTACTGATGGAACCAATCAAATTTTTTCTTTCCTGTGTCCCGTATCCTACCACTACAACCTCATTGAGCTGTTTTTGATCCGGCACCAGTTTAATGTGAAACGACGTTTGGCGAACTGTACGCACTTCCTGCGTCACAAATCCTACATAGGATATTACCAATACATCACCAGGCTGCTCCACAGAAATCTCAAAATTACCCTGTGCATCAGTCAGATCACCACGTAAGGTGCCTTTCACCTGAACACTCACACCGGGTAAACCTTCTCCCGCCTGATCGGTTACTTTTCCTTTGAGGATGATGATTTCAGAAGCATTGGCCTGATGAGATAGTAAAACAAAAGGAAACAGGAAAACCGCAAGCCACATTTGAATAGGCGTCACATACCGCAAAAACGATATTGACTCCTTAGGAGTAAAATGCATACATTTGTTAGATTTAATTTTGGACGATTAGATCAACTTCCGTCCTGCTTTTCCGATGTTCGAGATCGGAAATACCGCAGGGCGGTTTTTTTTATAATACAAACTGGATTTTTTACTGAAAGAAATTTTCAGCTACAACAACGGAGACGGCCTGAATTGCACAACAGAAGTTTCATGGATTTTATAACGTTTTTAGGAATGAAACATTAACTCTACTTAACTAATAGACAAAGTAAAGTTATAGATTTACAAAAAACAACTTTTGATGTATTTAATTAAAAAAATTAGTTCAGTTTGAGCCGATTAATATTGAAGTTTACTCAAATTCCGAAGTATAAGAACACATTTCCCGAATTTTTCCAGCTTCATGACATTGGTAGGCAAATGAAAATATAATCCTGGCAACACCATTCTTGTCAAAAGGCATGTAGTCGATAAAGTAATCTCCTTTTAGCGACACGCTCGTCCAGCGGTATGCGTCGAAACTCCTAACACAGCGGTTGTAACCAATTCCAGAATGAACCGAGCGACTTAGTGATAGATAGATTCTTTGTATAAAATAATGTGAGAGTCTCTATGTCTGTAATTCCCCTTTGTGCCTCTAACTCGTTTTTCTGTAATTCCAAATAGCAAATCCGTTTAATGCAACGGCAAACATAACGAGATAGCCAAATTCGTTTTTTACGTCGGCAAAACCGCTACCCTTCAATACGACCAAGCGAACTACATTAACAAAATGTGTTACCGGCGTAAATCCGGACATTAATCACAATTAGGCCGAGTGTAAACACGATCATGCCTATTACCCAGAACGGAATAAGCTTACCAAGAATAAACTGCCACTTTTTAATCGGCGTCACATTGATCTGTTCGATGGTCCCAATTTCTTTTTCCTTGACGATATTTAGCGCAGTAGTAAATCCCCCGATCATCGTCAGCACCAGCACTAGTAAACCAGGAACCATGTTGTATTTGGCACGTTTGGGTCATTGGCAATACAATCAAGCCCACACCATTTTTTGAATATCGATTTTTAGATGCATGAATCGCTTCCAATCCCTTGCGCCACTTGCCCTAACGTATTTGGTACAACGTTTTCTCATGGTATATCCCTAAATGGATACAACGCCCTATTTTTTGAATAGAAAATAACCCGAGACAGGACAAGACGATGAATAAATAGTACAATTGCAACACTTTTTTACAAATCCAAGTATATAGGGTAAAGGCAACCCGATAGCCCCTTTTCAGTGACATATTTTTTTGTACTTTTGCGTTACAAATAATCAGTAAAACAAGTATTGCCAATCGAAAAGTTGTGATAACTCTCAAACATTTCAGCAACAAAAGGCTCAAAATGATTTAGAAACCAACATTTTAGTTTCTCATTCTCTTATTGACCAGCCAAAAAGGACATTCTAAACCCATGAAATTCGTACACCAACTCTTGCATCACTTATTTGCCCCATCCGTTTCGGAAAAAAATTCTCTAAAAACTTCGGATCATTTTTATTCTTCGAATGTACGTTAACGTAACCGTTGCTTTTTAAAATTATACAATCTTGTCATAAAACCATCTCTACCAATGAGGTGGCATGACCAATCACAGCCTTATAAAAATTTTATCAAACCAAACCCACCATTTATGTAAATACAAAATCCTTCCCACCGTAATACAAATACCTAATAACCCAATTTTTAAAATTTCTTCCCATCTTAAATTCAATTGAAATGACGAGAAAAATACCTTTACTTCTCTTGTGTTTTATGCTCATGTGTCTCGGAGCATATGCGCAAATCCAGGTTTCAGGAAAGGTCACCGACGCAACAGGCGGAGACTTACCAGGCGTTAGTATTGTTGTAAAAGGAACAACTACGGGCGCCAATACCAACCTAGATGGTACTTTTACCATTCCAAATGTACCAGGTCCAAACTCCGTGTTGGTATTCTCCTTTGTGGGTTACACAACACAGGAAATTGCTGTTGGTGGTAGAAAGGTGATCAACGTTACTTTGGCCGAAGACAACAAGCAACTCAACGAAGTTGGAGTGGGTGCCTATGGTACCAGTAAGAAAAAAGATCTTACCGGTGCTGTAAGTACGCTGGATTCTAAAACCATTGCGGTACAGACCAACTCAACGGTAACACGTGCATTAGAAGGTGTGGTACCAGGTCTTCAGGTTTCTGCCGTTGATGGTCAGCCCGGACTTGATATGGGGATTCGTTTGAGAGGTGCTGGTTCTACCAGCCAAAACAGCTCCAACGCACTTATCGTCATTGACGGTGTACCAGCAGAACACGAAAATGCTTTGGCTTCTATCAGTCCTAAGGACATCGCCAGCATTAGTGTTTTGAAAGATGCCGCTTCCACTGCGGTTTATGGTTCGAGAGGTGCGAACGGGGTTGTGATGGTAACCACCAAAAGAGGTGCAAAAGGAAAAACCCGTATCGGTTTTGAAGGACGTTGGGGTGTAAACTACGCCGGAGCGCTTAAATATGACAAAATAACCAATTCTAAAGACATATACGAATATGCTTGGCAGGCCATTTACAATTCGGTTCGTTATGGTGTAGCCGGTACCCCTTCTACCAACGGTACATCAACAACCAACCTGCAAAACCCTAATATGTCGCATGACGATGCTGCTCAATTTGCCAGCGCACACTTATTCGACTATGCAGGTTCTACCACCAATTTCCAGTCTAACCTACTCGGAAACTGGATGCTATACGACGTACCAGGAGCCACCTATACCCCAACCGGTAGCGGTAACTCTGCCAGTGCAACCATGTCTGGCGCTTACCTGGTAAACCCTGACGGGAAATTAAATCCAAATGCTAGAGAACTCTACAAAGCCGGTAGCTACGACGATTTCTTCCTGGAAAAAAAATTGCGTCAGGAGTACAATCTGTCAGCCAGTGGAGGAACAGACAAAATCGACTACTTTACTTCCCTGGGTTATCTGGAGGATCCTTCGTATATCCGCGGTTCGAAGTTCAAACGCTATAATGTGCGTACCAATGTGAATGCACAGCTGTATGACTGGGTTAAAATTGGTGCCAATATTGGATATACCAACCGTACCACGCAATCGCCAGCTACACGTTTCGGACGTAATGCAGGTTCTGCTGTTGCCAACGTATTCCGTTGGATTAACGGACAAAGCCCACTTATTTCTCTATATGCAAGAGATGAGAAAGGCAATATCAAGAAAAATGCAGATGGAACGGATATGGTTCACGTAAAAGCGGGTGATTCCTATTCACCACTTGGACCTACAAAGATCCCTACTTCTGAGGCGAATTTGATTCAACTGTTGGATAATGACATTGATACAAGAGCTTCTAATGACCTTAACCTGAAAGGTTACGCTACATTTAAATTCTTGAAAGTTTCATTGTTGCGGATTTCTTTTAAACAATCTAAATGCGGGTACCGGACCATACGTAGGAACAGGTGGTGCTTTTGGAAAAACCTACCAAAACGTTGCAATCCTGGATGCTCAGCAATTATTGAACTGGAACCGCAATTTTGGCAAACACGCCTTAACCGGTATGGCAGGTCACGAATACTACGAATACAACCTTGACAACCTGAACTACAACTCAGCTTATGGCTTGATCGATGGTTTTGCTTCTTATGCCAACTTTGTAGGTCGTTATACAGGAGGTACATTCTCATCTCCGGGTGGTAACATGATCAAAACGGCCATGGAAAGTTACTTCGGACGTGCGAGCTATATCTATGATGAGAAATACTACCTGGAAGCTTCTATCCGTCGCGATGGTTCTTCTAAATTTAAGCAAAAAGATAAGCGTTGGGGTACGTTCTGGTCTGTGGGTGCAGGATGGCGCTTAACGGGTGAAGAATTCATGAAAGGTACGAACTCGTGGTTAAACGACCTTAAAATCCGTTCGAGCTATGGTCTTATCGGTAACCAAAGTGGTATCGGAAACTATTCAGGTTATCAGTTATGGTCATACGGCGCAGTTTATACATCCAGCACTGCCGGAACCGGTATTCCCGCATCCTATACCCTATCACAAGGTGCATTCGTGAACGACGGTTTGACTTGGGAAAACACAAGAACTTTTGACGCAGGTATCGATTTTACCATGTTCAAAAGAGTACATGGATCGATTGACTGGTACAACAAAAACACCATCAACTCGGTATACAACCAACCTATCGCTATTTCTTTGGGACAGAGCACCATTACAAAAAACTCTGCCGGACTACGTAACCGTGGTATTGAAGTTGATTTGAACATTGACATCATCAAAAACAAAGATATCAACTGGACTGTGGGTGTCAACGGAACGCACTATACAACGGTACTTACCAAAGTTCCGGCAGGTGTAGGTTCAGACGCCTTGAATGGCAACTGGACAGCCGGTGTAGACGGATGGTCTGCGAATGGTGGCGGATCAACCGGTGAAACTGCTTATTTGCGTGGGGTTGGTAAAGATTTTTACAATCTGTATTTCTTCAAATACGGCGGTGTTGATAACCAAACCGGATTACCGTTGTTCCACCACCGTGTAACTGCTGCTGACCACGCTGCTGGTAAATTTGAGAGTACCAAAATAGGCGATGATATCAAAACTACGGATTACTCACTAGCTAGCCGTTACGAAATGGGAAGTGCGCTTCCAAAATGGATTGGTGGTTTCAACACTTCTTTCCGCTATAAGCAATTTGATTTTTCTGCAATTCTTGCTTACCAATTGGGTGGAAAATACCTAAGCGTAGAATATGCCAACGGTTTGTATATGAATGGAAACATTGGCAGTGCGATGTCGGCCGAACTCCTAAACAATACATGGACGCCTGAAAATACCGATGCTAAATTCCCAATGGCTCTTTACGGTAATACTTTCGCAACCAATGGTGCCACCATCGGAAGCTGGATGTATTCAGACCTTGGGTTGTTCAGTGCTTCGTATTTGAACATCAAGAATATTTCGATCGGCTATAACCTGCCTGCATCTCTACTCTCAAAGATTAAAGCAAGTAACTTCCGAGTGTTTGCATCAGCAGATAACGTAGCTATGATCACTGGACACTCCGGATACGATCCACGGATGTCATTGGTAGGCGGCCTTGAAGTAGGTGCCTATGGTTATCCTTATATGAGTACGGTATCAATGGGTGTTAACCTTACTTTCTAAGAACCTTTAAAAGAAATTTGAAATGAAAAAATATATCATCGCACTCGCAGCAACCGCTATATTTAGCGCCTGCTCCGACAAGTTGGAAATAACTCCGCCAAACAACATTACGGACGAGCAAATTCAGAAGCTGTTGGCCTCAGGCAACGCTGATGCCATCAAGCTTGTAATGGGTAGCATGGCCAATGGTATGCCGCAACAATTCAATGTTTCAGGTATTTCCGGCGTAGGTACCGCGGATATGTATACCAGCAACCAAGGCTTGGACATGATGCGTAATCTGGAAGGTAACGATGTCGTTTTGGGAGATATACCAGGTATGTCTTCCGGTGTTGGTGGGCCGGAATATGGAATGGATAATTTCGTTGCAGCCTCTGCTACCAAAAATATGGTGTATTGGAACTACGCCTGGAACTGCATCAATCAGGCCAACAAAATGCTCAATTTCTTAACGGACGAAATTGTAGGAAGTAATAAATTCCTGATGGACTGCAAAGCAAGAGGTTTGGTGGTACGTGCGCATGGTTACAACTACCTGATGGAAAACTATCAGGATGCCTATTTGCAAGGTGGAAAGGATAAGTTGGGCATTATGCTATACGATAAATTCTCCCCAACACAAGCCAGCAAGCCTCGTGCAACCGCTGCTGAAACATATGCATTCATTAAGAAAGACCTTACTGATGCTGTTCAATTACTCACTTCGGCAGGTATAGGGCATACCGCAGAGCTTACGGATATTGATTTGGGCGTAGCTAACTTTTTACTGGCACGCGTATCGGTATGGACTGGTGACTGGAACACCGCGTTAACAGCAAGTGATAATATCCTGGCAAACTATGCAACCCTTATGAACCAGGGACAGTATGGCGGCACCAATACAGGTACTGCAACAGAACCAGTTTACTTGCCAGAAAGCAATGGTTTCCTGAATAATGCTTCCAACCCTGAGGTTATTTTAGGTTTTCCTGTGGGACAAGCGAAGACCTATCATGCAGCCTACACCAATCCTTTTGGTGAAGGTAATGGTGGGGTGTCACGCGCTTATAAGCGTATTGACAACAGGCTGTTTGACAAAATTGCGCCAAACGATTTCCGCAAAGGCAATTTTATGGCCGAAGATTTTGGAAACTACACCTACCCAATCAATAAAACGGTTGCGTTTATTCCAAAATATACCAATACAAAATTTGCTGCGACACATGGTATCGGTAGCACCAATAAGAACGAGGTAGGAACTGTAACCTGCTACTACATGCGTGCATCAGAAGTGTTGTTGATGAAAGCCGAAGCCCAAGCTCAACTTGGAGACGAAACTGGCGCAAAAGCAACGCTTAACAAGCTATTGGCAGCGCGCACCAAAACTGGTGCAACAGCACTTACAGTGGATACGTACCCATCTATGGCTGGTCTTTCCACGTTGCAGATGGTATATCTTCAAACCCGTATAGAACTTTGGGGAGAGGGTGGCCGTGAATACTACAACAACAAGCGTTGGAATATTCCTGTAGACCGTACAAGCTCAACCAACCATCAGTTAAAAGTAACTTATCCGGTTGCAAACATGACGTTGCAAATTCCGGAAAGCGAAATGTTGTACAACCCATTGGCGGTACAGAACTAAGTATGCTTTTATAAAATAAAACAAACAGAGGTGAAGCCAAACGGTTTCACCTCTGTTTGTTTTTGGTCAAAAATTAACAGCCTCCAAAACCTAGTCTATATAATTTCCATTCGGAAACGAACAGGTGGCCTTTCGCCGGCAAGCAATAATTTAGCGCTTGTTTCTGAATTGGAAAACAAACCGCCCCTCCCCTTGATCTCAACTTCTACATTGCTATAATCCTCAGCATTTAATGCTTCCAGCATTTTACTTTCAACCACGGGCAACTCAAAGAATGCTTTCACTTCTGTATGCGTCTGGCAATTGGCACAGTACTGAGAGTTCCAGCGACTCAAAACAGCTTCCGTGCCCAAATGTAGCTTCTCGCCATCAATAGTCAAATATGCAGATATCATGAAAGAACCTCTTATTGGCGCTTTATTAATCCCCGAAACTTTTATGACCTTAGTCGGGTAATCTACCTTGGCCAGCGCCAACAACCCGGCATCTTCCCCATCCATGGAACCCGGTGCATACGTATACCCGAGCTGCGTTTCGATGTTGATACAATCCAGAGACGTATAGGTTGGCCCGTCGTTATCTATACCATGTTTGAACGGCGCTAATGGGCTTTCCAATGTCAACCAGGAATTGGGCGCAAATCCTGCTGTTGGTCCCTGACTATCCACAGAATTTGTCCCCGGATATTCCGATATGATTTCAAGTTTATCCACTGCATCATGTCTTTTTTGCCAAATCCAAAACATACGGTCTATATTACAATGATGGAAATAGAAAATTGGGTCCAGGCCTGCCGTATCATTTTCGCCCATATCCCCATTGGCACCTTCAATTGGAGATCGGTTATAATTGGGCACATCACACCCGCCTATTGCCAGGTGAAGACTATTGTGAGGAGATTCCAGCGGAACAACCACTTTATATGAACCCGGCACCGGCTGACCGGTTTCCGGATCGATCGTCTGCCGTTCGGCATTCCATTGGGCCGCCGAAGTGGTATTTGAAAAAACGGTATAATTTGGTGCATCCAGACAATCCCTGAACTGCTTGACAACATGTGTTTCAATCTTTTTCCCTTTCACCACAATACTTGAATTCAACCAATTCAATACGTTATTATTCAAATGCCTCACGTTGGTTTCATAATCAGGAAACTGCTCATTGTGCGCTTTGGTAGCTGCTATTTCCTTTGCATTGCCTACAATCCCGGACAACGGATACCGGACAGTTTCGTAATTTTTGGGTTTTGAGTAATTGGGATCATCGCCACTGATGTTATCCGTGATATTGACCGGAAAGACAAATGAGCGCAAAGGATTGGGAATTTGTACGCCGTCGAGTTCAAAAAACTCGTTGGTCAACGGCCACGGAATACCATTTCTTCTTGAATACTCATCGCTTTCATCCCAAAATGGCAACATCACCTCTTCACACCCCGGAATGCTCTGCAGTGCTTCTTCCAACTTCACCAAATACACGCGGTGCCACGTCGGAAACAGTACATTTCCATGATTGCAATAGCCCCCCCAATATGCACTATTACCCCACCCGGCTCCTCTGAAAGGTTCGCCGTGGTAGCCACCAAGCTTAAAGAACGATTTAAGATCGTCATATGGAAGTTCCTTTATACCTTTCCAGGCACGCATGAGGTCTTCAAGTGGCTTTTTATTTCCTCTTTCATACTCATTCTGAAGTTCAAGAAGAGAAATACGAACACGAAGTTTTGTCATAACACAGGTTGTTTGGGTTGTTCTTTTGAATGAATCACTTGAAATTTTCCTGAAAAGCTATTTAGCAAGGAGCCTGAGATGATCATCACCATACCGGTAATCAACAGCCATTTTTCCTGAGGCAAATAACTTCTGCACGTAAGTACCACTGCGGCACCCGCTAAGCTTATTAAAAAAGGCAGGTAACCTTTTCGATGAATTTCCCTGTAAAGCATATACAGGTGCACGGTAAAAAAAAGCAGTAAAACAGGCAAAAGCCAGGGCATATATGGAAGCTGAACAAGACCGATGCTCCCGAACGTACTCATATAAACGCCCCAACAGAACGGACATTTGGGAAAGAAGGCGATCAAGACACTCATTAAAATGGAAGGCAACGACTTCGAGGTCATTTTAATTGGTGAAATTTCACTTTCTGGCTTGGGTTGCTTTGACAGACCATCACAGCAACAAGAAATTGTAGTTCCTGAACGATTCATAAATATTAGATTTAGAATACAGATAGATGTGACTACATCGCATGAGGCCGCTATACCACACGAAACCAGACCATTACACAAAATGCGTCGTCGGTCGACTGAAAGCCGGTACAGGTAATTTCCGAAGGGGGGAAGTGCATAACATATTTCATAAGAATTTCAGAGGGATATGGTTAACAAGAATTTGAATATAGAAATATATTTACACAAACTGTAATTATATTTATTAACTGGTAGAATAAATTATACACAAAGTACCGATTCGGCTTCCTGGAAGGGGTTTTTAACTGAAAAAAAATAATTAAAATAAAATGCAAGCATACCATAAAGCACTTATATAGTGCATTTTAAGAACACATAAGCGTAAATTAAGAATGTACTTACAAGAGATACCTTGCAGATTCATTTCGTAGATATAGTTTTACATAATGATTTTCTTCAACATTACCGGCTAGTGAAAGAGTATTAAATCTTTAAATGTGCCTCCCATTGAAATTTAGCTGACTTGTTCCGTTGAAGAACAGAAGGTTATAACAACAATTGTTGGAATATTCGTGTTCGATGTACAAGCTCAACCAACCATCCGTTAAAAGTTATTAATCCTGTTGCACACATGACGTTGCAAAGATTGGCGTGGGAAATTCCGCATAACCCATTTGCAGTTCAGAACTGAGCTGTTTCTATCCCATGATCATCAAGAGGTGGAGCGGCAAAGCAGCTCCTACTTTGTGTAATTCGAGTAGGCAGTTCGCGAGAAGAGTATCTCTATACATTTTAAGGAAATTCGAACTCCCTTATTTATATTTAAACCAAAATTAAAAGATACCGAAATGAATAAAAAGTTGATCATAGCCTTGCAGTGTGCAGCTGCTCTTTATCTTACGGCACCGGCTAATGCTGCTAACCCGAATAATTTTAGCGATACTACACATGCCTATTCCATGCCCTTATTCGTTGGCTTAGCCAGTAATAAAGTTGGACTTTCATGGACTGAAACCGACGCCTCAGGTATAAAGCATTTATATTGGGCGGTTTCAGCGGATCAGGGAAAAACTTATTCTGACAAAAAACTGATTTATGCTTCTACGGGTCTGAGCAGTTCCCGTCTGATGCGCGCCAAAGTATTGGCAAAAAAGGACGGTTCGCTGGTGGCCATATTTGGATTAAATCCGCCAACTGTTGCGCCAAAAGCGGATGCGCATGCCGGTCACGACCACGCCAACCATGGAGCTAAGACAGAAACTGCACCTGCGAAACCTGCACGCGGCGGGCGTCCTTCTGACCTCCAAATCGTATATAGTGAATCCAAGGACGGAGGTAATACATGGTCTGCTCCTCAAACCGTTCATCAAGACAAAACGCCGAAAATCATACGTGGTTTTTATGACTCGGCCCTGATGTCCAATGACGAAATTGCCGTAGCTTTCCTGAAAGATACCGGCAAGCCCCACGAGCGGGACCTTCGCATCATCACCTCAGAAAACGGAAAATTTGGTGAAGAGCGTGTGATCGATCCCTTTGTTTGCGACTGCTGCAATGTGAGTTTACTCACCGACAATACCGGGAAACTGAACATATACTACCGTTCCAATATCAAAAACATAAGGGATATTGCCCATATGGTATCGGCAGATCATGGCAAAACTTTCTCCAAACCAGCCATCGTCTTGAACGATAAATGGGAGATCAACGGTTGTCCGCACTCTGGGCCGGTTTCGGCCAGTGGTAACGCAGGTAATCTTGTATCTTGGTTCTCTGCCACACCCGATTCACCCGGTGTACGCGTGGCTACACAACAAGGCAAGAAACTCTTTGTACTGAAACCTGAGGCTAGTAATCCTTTCTTGGCATCAAATGGCAAAAACACGTTGATGCTATGGGAAGAAGCTGAAACAAGTGGAGATCGTTCGGTAGTACTCCAAACCATTGGCGAAAAACAAACGAAACAAGGTGAATCGAAAAAAGTATCTACGGGTACAAATCCTACGGGGATAGCTTCTGGCAATACGCTTTGGATCGCCTCTGAAGTACCGGGGCAAGGAAGCAAAAAGTCTATTCAGCTTACCGCAGTGAAGTTGTAAAACTACACTCCTATATAACTGCATCGATGATGAATGAGACGGTAAACCACTTGCCGTCTCATTTTTTGTAAGAACCTAGTGTACCCTTGGCTGAAATAAATTCACTTCGTTCAATCAGTAGAATTACTATACAGCAGGGTTGTATAGCAAAAGTAAAACCTACAACCTATATCCTTTCAACCATGAAAAAATCTCACCTACTCACTTTATTCCTGCTGTTATGCACGATTTATACCCAGGCACAAAACAAAAAACCTAAACATATCATCCTGATTGGTGTGGATGGACTCGGCGCATACTCCATTCCTGGCTCGAAGCTACGGGCTATTAACAAACAGTTGAGCAGCGACACGTCCACAAATTTTGTAGATGAGAAATACCACACCAAGGCAAAAGTGCCCACTTTGGAAAAACTGATGAAAGACGGTGCTTATTCCCTCACCACACGATCGGTATTGCCGTCTTCGAGCGCCGTTAACTGGGCCTCAATGACCATGGGTGCCGGACCCGAAATACACGGATATACAGAATGGGGAAGCAAAAAACCTGAACTACCTTCTCGTACCCTTGACCGCTACGGTATGTTCCCCTCCATATTTAGTCTGTTGAAAGATCAAAAACCCGACGCAGAAATTGGCGTGGTATATGAATGGGACGGTATTGGCTATCTGTTTCCCAAAAAGGCAGTGAGCCTCGATGCTAATTGCGAAGGTGACAGTGCGACTGCACTTACCGCATCGAACTATATCATTAATAAAAAACCTAACCTCCTATTCATACATTTGCACGATGTAGATCATATCGGGCACAGCATTGGGCACGGCACCCCCGAATATTACAAGTCAGTGAGCCAAACCGATGCGTATATAGGCCAAATTGTTCAGGCCGTTCAAAAGGCCGGTATAGCCGATGAAACACTCATTATCGTATCGGCCGACCATGGCGGGATTAACAAAGGTCACGGGGGTAAAACCATGCAGGAAATGAATATTCCTTGGATTGCCTATGGTAAATCCATCAAGAAAAAAGGTGAGATCACCGAAAGCATGATGACGTACGATACTGCTGCAACCATTGCTTGGCTACTCAACCTTAAAACGCCACAGGCCTGGATTGGGCGACCGGTTAAACAGATTTTTGAGTAAAAGGTATCATTGCTTGATAATTAATAGGGCGATTTCTATGGGAGTCGCCCTTTTTGGTGTCTTCGTGCAAGCAAAAATAAAGCAGGGTAACATAGTTGTAACTCATTTACCAAAATCCAACAATGGCATGAACCTTCCCCCGTACTATTCATCGCATGGATTTTAAGTATTTTATAAGGATCGAGACTGCGAATTTAGGTAACAGTAATTTTGGTATATATTTCAGTAATCTGTATAAGTGATAATTCACAAAATAACCATTAATTGCAACTGTATATAAACACCTAAAAACTAGTCAATTGATGCGAAATTTTCGATTAAGAATTCCAATCACTGACATGCCTTTGACAAGTCGCACCATCAGGTGTATTACGGTCGCAGGAGCTATACTATTTATTCTCGCCGTTTCCTCATCCTGGATCATTCAAGATTCCGAAGATAATGGTTGGGGCGTATATAAAGGCGACGAAAAAAGTACGAGTTACTCTGCATTTAATCAAATCAATACATCGAATGTGGGGAATCTCCAAAATGCCTGGACTTTCGAAATGGACGATGTACCTGCGGGAGAATCACCCATAACCAGCCAAAGCAATCCTATTATTGTAGACGGTGTGATGTACGCCAACTCCGGTAAACAATGGGTATATGCCGTCAACGCACAGACAGGCAAGCAGCTTTGGGCTTTCAAAGCGCTGGCTGACGGCGAACCCACAGCAGCCAGCAGAGGCGTAACTTATTGGGCCAATGGAGAAGATAAAAGGATCATATATTCAGCAGGAAATTACCTCATAGCGATAAATGCCAAAACAGGCAAGCTGATTCCCACATTCGGTGACAAGGGAAAAGTAAATCTCAATGTAGGCGTGCGTGATGATCCTTCTAAGATCTCCGTAACGCTCACTACGCCTGGAAGTATTTTCAAAGATTTGATCATTATAGGTTCCCGTTTACCTGACTTTTACGGAGCCGCTCCTGGATATATAAGGGCATACCATTGCAAAACCGGCAAACTAGTCTGGACATTTCATACCATACCTCATCCTGGTGAAATTGGCTATGATACCTGGCCAAAAGATGCTTACAAATATGCCGGCGGGGTAAACTGCTGGGCAGGTATGAGTATAGATAAACAGCGCGGGATGGTTTTTCTCGCTTTGGGATCACCAACTTACGACTATTATGGTGCCGACAGAATTGGAGCAAATCTTTTTGGCAATTGTGTTTTGGCGTTAGATGCAGCTACTGGGAAATATAAATGGCATTTTCAGACCGTACACCACGACATTTGGGATTATGATTTGGCCAGCCCCCCAAATCTGGTAACCATACAGAGAGATGGTAAAAGCATTGATGCAGTGGCGCAAGCCACCAAACACGGATTTATTTTTGTTCTGAATCGAGAAACAGGGGAACCACTGTATCCTGTTGAAGAACGAAAAGTTCCGGCATCCAATTTACCGGGCGAAGTCGCCTATCCTACCCAACCATTTCCCTTAAAACCCAAACCCTTCGTAAGGCAGTCGATGACAGAAGATGACCTGACCAACTACTCCCCTGCCGACCACGAAGCAATATTGACCAAGTTCAGATCGGTGCGTTATGAAGGATTATTCACACCACCCGATTTGAAAGGAACGATCTCGTTACCGGCAACCAGGGGTGGCGCAAACTGGGGAGGCCCTGCATTCGACCCTAGTACAAATTATTTATATGTGAGAGGCCATAATCTTCCCGAAATACAAACAATTGTAGATGCCAACAAGCAGTTTACTGCACAAAATAATACACTTTATGAGGCTGGACGAGTAACCTATATGAAGCATTGTGCATCCTGTCACGGTCCGGAAAGGAAGGGAATTCCTCCTTCGTTCCCATCCATTTCGGATTTAAAAGGTCGTAAAGCGGAAAAGGAAGTACTCCAAAAAATTCATCAGGGTGGTGGCGCCATGCCCGGCTTTAAAGGTATCTTATCTATCAATGAAGAAAAGGCTATTATGGCTTTTCTCTATGATAAGAAAAACGTTAAAATTGAAGTACCCCAGGTATCCCAAAGTGGGAAAGAACCTGTGCGGTTTATGAACACCACCGCATATGCTACCTGGAGTGACCCCAGTGGCAACCCGGCAATGAAAGGACCCTGGGCAACTTTAAGTGCACTAAATCTCTCTACCGGCGAATATGAATGGCAGGTTCCGGTTGGCAATGACGAAAAGCTACAAGAAAAAGGTGGGCCTGCCACAGGACTGCTTGCACGTTCAGGACCGATGGTTACTGCGGGCGGTCTGGTATTTATCAGCGGTGCAGCAGATAAAAAGCTCTGGGCTTTTGATAAAAAAACGGGCAAACTGATTTGGGAAACCACCCTTCCGGCAGCAAACAATGCCAATGTTTGCTCTTACATGCTAAAAGGGAAGCAGTATGTTGCCCTATCGGTTGGAGGTACAAAAGAAAAGCCTTCGGGTTCTATCATGACTTTCGCTTTACCGTAAAACATGATTGGCGTTGCCAGTCTCGGTATTGGTAATAAATTAAAAAACTCCTAAAAGCGTGTTATTGCGCTCACTTTAATCCATCAAAAAGGGCAGCCTTCCATAAAACGAAGACTGCCCTTTTACAATATGTTCCAGATCTTTTTTACAAAGCAGAACCTACCAATTTCACAATGCTACCCAACTGTTTCGTAGCTGCTGCGGCTGCTACTTTTCCGGCAACACCACCTTTGTTCAAACCTGTTACGCTTTTGGTTGCTTCTCCTAATAATCCACCTAATTTACTTTGAGAACTCGCACCTAAAATAGACGACCCTGCTTTAATAAGACCTAAATTACTCGTCAAACTTGCAGCATTTCCCAATAGGCCTGAGTCTCCTTTACCAAGCAAACTGCTAATCCTGTTCGCTCCAAGTAACATCTTCACAGCACTAACCGCCTTTCCTAAAACACCAGAAGACAATTTGCCCGTCGAAGCCAAAGGAATTAACGACTTCAAGTCACCCGCTTTGCCCAATAATTTTGATTTAAGATCTCCTCCACTTGTGCTTGCTTCTTTTTCCAACGCAGCTGAACCCTGTGTCAATGCTTCAACTACGCCAGTTTTGTCACCCTTTTGAGATAAAGATACCGCCTTATCTAACAGACTTTCAACAGAAAGTCCCTGAGCCGATGCTCCGGAAATAAAAGCAAAAAGACAAAACACTGTTGCGAGGGATAAAATGTAATTTTTCATGTAATAGTTTATTTACAAATGGTTATTGGGTAGCAATATTAGGAAAAAACTAAGACTGGTTCAAAGCCTATTTATATGCCTAGATTATTAAAAACATTACCTCCTCATATTAAATAAGTTACAGCTCATCAACTGAGCAAGTCCATCCCTTTACGACAGATTATTGACTTGATTAGCCGTGAATACTGAATCCTGGCCAGGTTGTACAACCTCATATGATCTCTCTACTTTCAGACAGCCCCATTATATTCACAAGCCTCTTTAAACTGCCGAACCCTAAAAAATGAAACTCCTTAACCGATCGCTTCACCTGTATCTATACTAAGAACAAATCCAAATTTGCCCATCGCGTGAACAAATCCTTGCGTATACTTCCTAACCTTTTTGAAGCTGTGTAAATTTGAAATTAGCCAAAAATCAATTTAAGTGATACAGCAAAAGAGATTAAGAAAAAGTGTGAGTCTAACACCGACTCAAAGCAGAAAGCTGCATGAACTAAGCATGTTCGATGGACTGGATCCGGTTGAACATGTAAACCGGGCTATTGATGAGTATTTGATCAAGCAGAAATTAGATTTTGTTCCGCCTAAGGAAAAAGATATATCCGCCAGTATTAAAGAGCGCACCCCCGATGCCAAGCAAAAGGGAGCACTTTGGATATCAGGGCGTGTCGATAAATATGAGTTTTCTGCATTGGTATTACAGCAGCCTGCCAACACCTCCATTGAAAAGGGGCGTATATCCAAGCTCTCGATATGGGATCCCGAAGTCATGGAAACCAGCGGAAGCTTTATTGGCGCATGTATTGTCAATTACGACCGGGGTTGGGATATTAAGCCGAGTAAACTAGCCGAACCCTACTATAAAAGAATCATTTCCTTACTGGGTCAAAAAGTAAACGTAGTGCTCAAAAAGCAAGATTTACTCTAAGAATTCCAATCAGCCGTCATCACAAATGACGGTTTTTTTTTAGATGGGAGTTTCTAAGCCTACCCTACATTACCCGGCAGGTATAGGAAAAAAAGTACAGAGTTTCATAAGCACGCAAAGCGATACACTTGCTCATATCAAACATCACTAATTTCAAATATCTTAACCCATAATCTATAAATATACTCGACTTAATGCACTACTTTTGCGACGCAATGGGCAGCCCCCTATTAATCTTAGAAAATTGAAGCGCGTTTATCTTAGTTTATTTCTTCTATTATCTTTCTTTTTACATGAGCTAAAAGCTCAGACGACAGATACTCTAACCAGACAGCTTACCATTGACTTGGAAGTAAGGCCGCGAGCAGAATATCGGGACAATTTTAAATGGTCATCCGCGGACTCCCTAATGCCGGAACTGTTTGCCACGCAACGCAATCGGCTCAATATTACATATCAATCCAACCGGCTCAAATTACATGCCTCACCGCAGGAAATACATGTTTGGGGAAAGTCCAATCAATTTTCACGAGTGGGTAGCGTGAATTTTTATGAGTTATATGTCGAACCCAAACTTACCCGTAACCTTTCCGTAAGAATTGGCCGCCAAGCACTATTGCTTGACAATGGTAAAATATTTTCTTCTGCCCCCTGGGCCCAGCAGGGACGGTCCCATGAAGGCATCCGATTATTTTATAAGAACAAGATTGAGACCGATTTAACCGTCGCGTTCACACGTGGTTATGGAAACCATTTCGATGCGGCGTACTCTCCGGTGGCTTCGCATAACTATAAGTTTCTTTTGATGCACCACCTAAAACTCAATTTGTCAGATCGATGGATGCTAACCACGATCAACACTCTCGACGTTTTCCAGCACGCAACTGAAACCCGTCCTTACTATGGTCGTATAACAATGGGCGGACGACTGGATTATACGCTCAACGGTTTTAATGCCACTTTAAATGCTTTTTACCAAAATGGGCAGGATGCAGATGCTCACACCATACAAGCATATTATCTCCAACCAGAAATCAGCATGAGACAGGAAAAAATGTTCGTTCGTCTCGGCGCAGAACTCATGAGTGGAAATAACCAGAGCGTTCAAGAAAATATAAACCGCTCATTCGTACCACTATATGGCGTTGCCTGGAGATTTCTCGGTAACATGAATTTGTTTACACGGTTCCCGGCCGATGTTAACAGCAAAGGGATTATTAACCCATATTTCTTTGTAATATACCAGGCAAATTCAAAGCTCTCCCTACGAGCCGACTCTCATTTGTTTTTTACGCAACACCCCTTAATAAGTGAAGCTAAAAATGCCAATGGCGGCAAATATTTGGGTTTTGAGAGCGATTTGTCGCTCAATTATAAGCCCACTAAATTCATTGAAATCACAGGAGGTTTTTCGTTCGCGATTGCGCAAGAACGCATGGAGTTGCTCCATCA
>CALGRQ010000477.1 GCA_937880795.1 uncultured Dyadobacter sp.
AATCGTTGAAAAGCATAAAGTAAATATATTGTACACTGCCCCTACGGCCATTCGTTCTTTGATGAGCTTCGGTTTGCAATATGTAAAAGATCATGATTTGTCATCGCTTAAAAAGCTAGGCTCAGTAGGAGAACCAATCAATGAAGAGGCCTGGAACTGGTTTAAGCACAATATTGGTGGTGATCAATGTCCATTGGTTGATACGTGGTGGCAAACAGAAACAGGCGGTATCATGATTTCGCCACTTGCAGGAATTACACCGGAAAAACCAACCTTCGCAACTTTGCCGTTGCCAGGTATTCAACCTGTTTTAGTAGATGAAAATGGGAATGAAATTGAGGGTAATGACGTTAGCGGCAACCTTTGTATCAAATTCCCATGGCCAGGGATTGTGAGAACAACCTACGGCGATCATGAGCGTTGCAAGCAAACTTATTTCTCGACGTATCCAGGTATGTACTTTACTGGAGACGGTTGTTTAAGAGATGAGGATGGTTACTACCGCATTACAGGTCGTGTGGATGATGTGTTGAACGTATCTGGCCACCGTATAGGAACTGCGGAAGTAGAAAACGCGATTAACATGCACTTGGGTGTGGTGGAATCTGCTGTGGTAGGTTATCCGCATGACATCAAAGGGCAGGGTATATATGCCTATATCATCACGGATTCTAAACCGAATGACCCGGAAATGTTCAGAAAGGATATTTCCGCAACAGTTTCTCGTATGATTGGGCCGATCGCGAAACCAGATAAAATACAGTTTGTTTCTGGCTTGCCGAAGACACGCTCTGGCAAGATTATGCGAAGAATTCTAAGAAAAATTTCGGAGGGAGATATAAATAATCTAGGGGATACGTCGACACTTCTGGATCCAGCCGTAGTTGAAGAAATAAAAAGAGGTGCACTCTAAACCGATTGCACGCTTATTAAAAAAGCTCGGTAGTCCGCCAAGGACTACCGAGCTTTCGCTTTTTTGAGTGTTGTGTTTTGTTCCGACGAACACCCGCAACCTTTGTCGCACCCACCGCCTTTCCGAATACTAAACGACCTGTAAAATTTACGGGCTATAAATCCGGCGGCAGTCAGGAATAACATTAGAATAATGATTTCTTGAATAGCCATATATACTAAACATCAGGCTAGATCCAATTGTTCCTAGCGGCTAATTGAAAGGCATGCTGGTAATGATGCTCACTGTGCCATGCATAGGTGGCAATGACGGTATCCATGCGAACTGTTTTTCCCGTTGCAGGGTGTAGGTATGTTCGCGCGAGATCCTTTTCATCCATCGAATTTAAAAGCAGTACCCAACGAAGGTGTATATAGCGAATAAGCTGTAAAGACATTTCAACCGAGGCATTTTTAGCATCAGGAAGTTCGGCCCAGGCGGCTTCGTTATAGGGCTTTATAGTTGGATTGTCTTCTGTTAAAGCCAAACGACACCGTACATAGGCATTCATATGGCTATCGGCGACGTGATGCACCAATTGACGGATCGTCCAGCCATCGGGCCGATAAAGTGTATTCAATTTTTCGTCATCCCAACCACCCATCAGATTGATGAATTTGGAAGGTAATGCGCTAATGATTTGAATATTGGTTTTTATCTCGGCAGGGGTATATTCACTTTGTGCATTGAAACGGCCTATTGGGTATTTCAGTTTTTCAAGTTCCATGGTTGCTCGTTATTGTTAAAAATTGAATGAAAATCTGTCGCCGTAACTAGAAGTTAGCACGGATCACTTCTACCAGCTCCTGATGTGCACCGGCGGCAGCTACAATATCGCCACCAAAAAGATAGTTGTCTCCTCCATGAAAATCGGTAACAGTACCACCAGCCTCTTTTATAAGTAGTACTCCTGCTGCCATATCCCACGAGTTCAGGTTGTATTCATAAAACCCATCAAAACGACCTGCCGCCACATAGGCCAGGTCAACAGCTGCTGCGCCCATCCTGCGTATACCATGCGTTTTTTGCATCAGTAATTCAAGGATGTACATATATCGTTTCTGCTTTTCAAATTTATAGTAAGGAAAGCCCGTAGCTATAAGGCTTTCTTGTAGCAATGGCGTTGACGATACCTGTATTTTTTTGCCATTACACCAGGCGCCACCACCTTTCCAAGCATAAAATATTTCATTCAGGCTAGGTTCGTGAATTACACCAATCAACAAATCTTTTCCTCTTGCCAGCCCAACACTTACACAATAGACCGGTATACCATGAATAAAATTGGTTGTTCCATCCAGGGGATCAATAATCCAGTTTAAAGCTTCTGGATCCGGTTCTTGTCCTGTGGTACCTTCTTCGGTAATGTAGCTTGCCTCCGGTAGGATTTCGCTCAGTCCGGCAACCAAAAGCTTTTCAGCTTCTTTGTCTACATATGATACCAGGTTGTTCAGGTCCTTGTACTCAATCTTATCGCGTGAAAACTGGGATGCTTCGAGCTGAATAAATGCGGAAGCTTTTCTAACGATTTCAAGAGTTTGTTGGGTCAGCAGTTCAAGATTCATTCGTAATAGGTCCGTTTTGTGGAATTTTAGAAAGTGAGTTATTCATATAGTACACCCGAATAATCAGGATAAGCAATATGGGGATAACAACCAGGTTATGCTTCATTAAATTACCTGTTGCACAAAGCAATAAGAAACCGTAAAATATTAATAAAATTTGAAACCAGGATGGTTTTTTAGTAGGCGAAATGAAAAATATTAATGGCATCCATAGAGGGAACGCCCACAAAATGTCATAGTTAAATGCCGTAACGCCATGGTTGGTTCCAAACCACAGCAAAAGGATAAACCAACCTATAACTCCTGCAAACCCGAACAAAATTTTATCGAGCAAAAAGTTGACCTTGTTCGTTTTTGATTGCCAATAGGTATATAGCAGTACCAAAACAGCAAGTCCCCAGAAGAAAATCATGGGTGTAATGAGCTCCGCATTATTGACAGGTTGCGCTTCGTATAACACATGTGTAGCAGCAACAAGCGGCATTGTTTTACCATTGATTGTGATTTTGGAATCCTGAAATGCTGTACTGAGGTTATCAGGTAAAAATGTCGCTTGTTCAGGTGTGGCTAGTTCGTCGGAAGGCGCACCTATGGCCAGATCCATCCCGAAGTCGGCCCAAGGATTTTGCTTATAGGCGTATTTGTCGATCCATTGACGGAAACTACGTTTTTCATGGGTATATCCAGGAAATTGAAGGCTGTCTCCGCAAGCCGCTCTAAGTGCATCGGCCATTCTTGTGGAGCAGTTGTCAAAGAAAAACTTATACTGATACAGTCTGTTTTCAGGTAAATAATTGTTTTCCAGGAAATTATATAGCCTTTGTTTCTGATCTGAAGATAAGTTGAGAACTTCCTCTTTAATTGAGCGGTTTTCGGCTTGCCAGTATGCGGCTTGCTGCCCGAGTGGCCCCACAGAAAGGGAATAGGGCAGGGTTCCGCGTAAAAATTTGATGTAAAAATTTCCGGTTTCAAAGCTGAACGTACCATAGTTATAGGCTCGGTCTAAGCCTTGCTGCGGATCGGACACCCAAAGAACGCTATGGCCAAATCCGGAGTATAGCTCTGTACCTGGTCCAACGGTGATCAAACTTACCTTGGCTTCGGGGCTTAGGTTTCCGAATTGGGCAAATGCAGCGGTTGAAAACCATAATAGGAATGTCAGTAAAGACAATCCACGCAGGATTGGATTTAAATTAAAAACAGGTCTTTTGATTTTTATTAAGTGATTCATGAATATCCTGATAGGGCTAATTAGTCGTCCGATTCTTCCGTTGATTTTTGTCCGCTGTTTTTACCACCTACAACGATTACGATTTCTCCCTTAATGGTTTTGGCTGAGAAATAGGCTAGAACTTCGGTAACTGTACCACGTATGTTTTCTTCAAAAATTTTGGTTAGTTCACGCGAAACGGACACAGGACGTTCGGGGCCGAAGTATTCTGCAAACTGCTGTAAAGATTTAAGTAGACGATGAGGGGATTCATAAAAAATCATGGTACGCTCTTCGTTAGCCAAATTTTGCAGACGGGTTTGTCGCCCTTTTTTGTGAGGCAAAAAGCCTTCAAAGGTAAACCGATCGCAAGGTAAACCAGAATTTACCAAAGCAGGAACAAAGGCTGTCGGACCGGGTAGACATTCTATGTCTATACCGTATTTGATGCATTCACGAACCAACAAAAATCCGGGGTCGGATACTGCCGGTGTGCCGGCATCGGAGACGAGCGCCATGGTTTCACCTTTGAGAATGCGTTCGAGTACACGCGTTACTGTCTGGTGCTCGTTGTGTATGTGATAACTCTGTAATGGCTTGCTGATGCCCAGATGTTTCAATAGGTTGCCCGATGTGCGGGTATCCTCAGCCAGAATAACATCTACGGATTTCAATACATTAATGGCCCGGAGCGTTATATCTTCCAGATTTCCGATGGGAGTTGGTACTACAAAAAGCTTCATTGTTTATTAAAAATCTGATCTATTGCGTTCGCTAACTGTCTGTCTTTTTGGGTTACAATATTGCCGGCGTCATGCGTTTGCAAGGCAATGCTGACTTTGTTATAGGTGTTGGTCCAGGTTGGATGGTGATCCATTTCATTCACGACATCGGATACCCGAGTCATGAATTCAAAGGCCTGTCTGAAATCCTGAAAAACAAAAGTTCGTGTGAGTTTGTTATCTTCTTCTTTCCACATCATTTTAAAATTGAAAGGTTTATTGAGATACGTAACCACAGCGCATTCTGGAATGCAAGATACGACTTTACATCTATTTAAATTTATGTTGATTGCTCGACAAGTTAGTTAAAAGGGGAAACTGTATATTTGAACTTTGAACGCCAGATCTGGTTTATAGGTAAAAGGCCGGCTGCTATTTTTGGCTTGCCAACTTTCACGGGTCCGGGAACGTACTTACTTGTATACAACTGTAAAATCATGAAAATAGAAATAGTGCGCGTCAATGACGCCTTTCACTTTGAGGGCACAGGTTCTTCAGAAATCAAAGTTCATACTGATGGTTCTCCGGAAATTGGTGGTAGTAACCAAGGAGTTAGGCCAATGGAGTTGCTGCTGATGGGTTTAGCCAGTTGCAGTGCCATAGACGTTGTGATGATTCTGAAAAAACAAAAACAGGATATTACAGATTTTAGAATTGTAGCCGATGGGGATCGTGTAGAAGAAGAAGGAACTAAACGTTCTCCATTTAGAAAGATTCATTTGACTTTTAAATTTGCAGGAAACGACCTGGATGAAGGAAAAATAAATCGTGCTATTTCGTTATCGATGGACAAATATTGTTCTGCAACCGCACAAATGGAAGCTCTGGCAGAAATTACGCATAGCGTTGAAATTGCCACTGCTTCATAATCGATTCGAACATCAAGAACTTATAATTTCATGCAGCAATACCACGATTTACTCCGTCATATATTAGACCATGGCGTAAAGAAAACAGACCGTACCGGAACGGGGACCATCAGTGTTTTTGGGTACCATATGCGTTTCAACCTCAAAGAGGGATTTCCCCTTGTGACAACTAAAAAGGTACATACCAAGTCAATCATTTATGAACTTTTGTGGTTCTTGAAGGGCGACACCAATATCAAATATTTAAAAGACCATGGTGTATCTATATGGGATGAATGGGCAGATGAAAATGGCGATTTAGGCCCGGTTTATGGTAAGCAATGGAGAAGTTGGGATGGTATCGATGGTAAGTCGGTGGATCAGTTGCAGGAAGTATTGAAATTATTAAAAAATACGCCTGATTCCAGACGAATCATGGTATCGGCTTGGAACCCAACAGAACTTTCTAAAATGTAATTGCAGCCCTGTCATGCTCTGTTTCAATTTTATGTAGCTCCTCCTGATGAGGAAGCAGGAGAAACACGGGGTAAATTATCTTGTCAGCTCTACCAGCGAAGCGCAGATGTTTTTCTGGGTGTTCCTTTTAACATTGCCAGCTACGCCCTGCTCACAATGATGATTGCTCAGGAATGTGATTTGGACCTTGGTGATTTTGTGTGGACGGGTGGCGATACGCATATATATAGCAACCACTTAGAGCAAGTTGAACTGCAGTTGAGTCGAGAACCACGTACACTTCCTACGATGGAGATAAATCCAGAGGTA
>CALGRQ010000478.1 GCA_937880795.1 uncultured Dyadobacter sp.
TTTAAATATTAATAACTGACAATCAATTAGTTGATTGGATAATAAGGAGCAACTAGTTATCCTTTCCCCGATACTGTATCTCCCAAATTAAAGCACCTTCTGCAACGTGCTTCATAGGAATCTGTTTCTCCAAGTAAAACTTGTTCTTGTGATGGGGTTAGCCGGTAAGAGTGGGAGGCAACTTCACCACAAACCATACATATCGCATGTACTTTGGTGACAAACTCGGCCATGGCCATCAGTTCTGGCATGCTTCCGAAAGGTTTTCCCAAATAATCCATATCCAGCCCGGCTACAATTACCCGTTTGCCTGAATTGGCCAATGTATTGACCACCTCTGCCAGATCTTTGTCAAAAAATTGCGCTTCATCTATACCCACTACTTCGCAGTTTCCTGCACTTTCTAAAATTTTTGAAGAGTGATCAACGGGTGTGGAGTGTATATAATTGTCGTTGTGCGAAACAATGTTCTCATGATGATAACGTTGATCCAACGCAGGTTTAAATATTTGTGTTTTTTGTTTGGCGATTTTGGCACGATTGAGCCTTCGGATGAGCTCTTCTGTTTTACCAGAGAACATAGAACCGCATATGACTTCAATCCAACCTGTACGCGGATTCTGATTTGCTTTCCAGTTTAATGGTTCGATGAACATGTAATTGATATGATTGAATAGGCAATGACCTAACGTAACAGCTAATTTTATTTATCTTTACAAAGCAAACACATTTTTATTAAACACGTCCGTTAAAAAGATCTTATTCGTATGTCGAATAGCTTAAATTCAATTGCACTCAACCAATATGCGACCCGGTTCACAACTACTGTTTTGAATGAAGTTTACCGGTCTCAAGATATAGTGACAGGTTCAGAAATACTGAAACTCACACCTGTACGTCAGGTAAACCTAGGAATCTTAAATCGTCTTTTTGAACAGTGGAAAAGTAATGCGGAATCGTTTCGCAGTGTTTATTTTGACTTTGAACAAGAAGAGGTAAAACAGGCGCTGGATGCCTTTATGAATACGGCTTCCCGCTATATATCGGTAAAACGGGCTGATCTGGAACCGCTACTTTTGGATTCGGTAAAGGACGCGATCACATTGCTATTTACACCTGAGGTTTATCTTGAATCGAAAATAAGAGGTAATTCGGATGCTGAATTTACGAGGACACGCGCTGAGCAATTGGTGAAATACACACAAATTCACCGTCAACTTGGAGAAGCTCTTTTTCAAAAACTGGTGGACAGCGGATCCGATTCTGCTTATCAGACTCAGGCCATTAGCTGGGTTTATGAGCTTAAAAATCAGGATGGTTTGTTGGACGACAAAGAGCCTTATTTAGGGGAGTTTGAGTCAGTTTTCCCAATCAATCTTTCAGAGTTGTTGATCAATGAAAACAAAACACAGGCTTCTGTTGCTCCCAAAACAGAAAGCAAATCATTTTTTGACTCTGCTTTTGGCGACTCGGAACCCGTGCATGCTGAACGCGTTACAGCGCCCGCACCAAAATTGGAACCTGGTGTTGCCGTCCTTTCTGAAATTGTATCCAAGAGTAATCCGGAAAGGGATTCCCTCAACAGTAGCTTTAAGGTGGAGGTTCCTAAGCCATCCGACGACAAGGCCTATGGTACCATACCGGTACGGGTCGAAAGTATTGCAGCGTCTATTCCGTTAGGACAACGTTTTATGTTTGTAAATCAGTTGTTTAGTAAGAATAGTGAGCATTTCGAAAAGGCTGTATATGAGCTTGATATGGTGAAAAGCTTTGAAGAAGCTCAGGATTTGATTTGGCACAGATATGCATCAAAATATGCATGGGATGTGAACGGTGATGCCGTGAATGCCTTATTGAATATTGTAAGAAGAAAGTTTAATTAAGCATGATATAGGTTGCCCGGTCGCTGTACAGCGACCGGTTTTTTAAACTGTTGTTGTGAATATGAAAGAGCGATCTGAATATTTATCTCAACAGAAAAACTTCACCCTTCTATTATTTATTTACCTCGGATCGTACGCGTATAGCAGTGCCGATGGTTTCCCGTTTCCTATGGGGGCACGTTCGTGGGGTATAGGCAACGCTACGGTGGCTCGTCCCGATTTTACATCAGGTTTTACAAACATGGCCGGGTTGGGCGGTCTCAGTGAAGTAGTTGCATTTTCTGCTTATGATTCTCATTATGGTTTTGAGGGTATAGGTACATTCTCTTTTAGAGCCGTAGGCCCTGTTTCATCCGATTTGGGTATAGGAATGACTTTTCAGCGTTTTGGTGATAAACTTTACAATGAATCGGCGATTGGTATAGGTGCCGGGCATCGGATCGGGCGGTTTAGGCTTGGCTTAAAGGCAAATTATCTTCAAAATGCGGTGAATGCACCTTCTCTCACTTTTTCCCGAAGTGCTATCGCGTTTGAATTGGGTGGTATTGTGGAAGTGACCTCGAAGTTCTTCTTTGGTGCACAAGTCTTCAATCTGACACAAGCATCGTATTCAGGCGAATATGGCCGTCGGGTGCCTACGGTGCTTCGGGCGGGTTTCCTATATAAACCACAAAAAAATATTTTCTTGTCGTCCGAAATTGAAAAAAATACTGACCAGCAGGTAGCGGTTAAGGTCGGTTTAGAATATCAGATTTGGGAAAAGATTTTCGTGCGTACCGGCGTTGGCGCTCGTCCTCTCACGCAGCATTTCGGAGCTGGATTAAAAACCAAAAAGTTCTTTTTCGACTATGCCGTTCACGCCAGCCAGCAGCTTGGCTGGTCGCATCACCTTTCCTTGGGGTATATTTTTTGGAAGCGAGGTGCTGATTGAGGCTGTTTTTATGATTATATGATCAACGTTTGAAACATTGCTTTTGCAGTTTCAAAAGCATCCAGGTTCAGGCTGGTAAATTCTTTTTTATCTCTCGAAAATTGAATGAGCTGCTCCGTTGGCATATTGCCTACTAAATCGTCCTGCGCCATGGGACAACCCCCATATCCCAAAATTGCGCCGTCGTAACGACGACATCCTGCCGCATAAGCCGCATCTATTTTTGCATGCCACTCCAGTGGTTTGGTATGAAAGTGTGCACCAAATTCGAGGTCGGGCCATTGGAGTATTACCGTCGAAAAAAGTGCGTGTATTTCTTCTGTTTTTGCTACTCCCACAGTATCGGACAATGCAAAGATGTGAATGCCTTCTGCCCTAAGTTTTTCAATCCATTGCATCACAATTTCTGGATTCCAGGGGTCGCCGTAGGGATTTCCAAACCCCATAGAAATATATATAACCGGTTTTTTACCCTTTTGCAAACACAAATCAGCCATACGCTGCACAATCGTGAGTGAGTCAGCAATGGTACTATTGGTATTGCGTATTTGAAAGGTTTCAGAAATGGAAAACGGATAACCTATATAACCGATTTCCTCGAACTGGCAGGCGGTCTCTGCCCCTCTTAAATTGGCTACAATGGATAGCAGACTGGAATGGGTAGTGGATAAATCGAGCTTGCCCAGTAGTTTGGATGTATCACTTACCTGGGGCATAGCTTTTGGAGAGACAAAGCTACCGAAGTCGATGGTGTCGAACCCCACTTTTAGGAGTTCATTGATATATGCCGCCTTAACTTCAGTGGGTATAAAAGGATGGTGGCCTTGCCAGGCATCCCGGGGACATTCGATGATTTTCATGATCCGGTAATTGATGACAGAACCGGAAGTTAGTCAAAATACCCGACCGGCGGTGTATACAGCCGGTCGGGATATGATTTATTTCAAAATAGGTGCAAGATCCTTCTCGTTCTCCGCAAGCCACGCGGTGATTTCTTCTACGATTTGTCTAATGCCAATCTGCGGTTTCCAGCCGGTAAGTGCGGTAACTTTGGAGTTATCTGTTACGTATAAACGTATATCGGCAGTTCTGTTTTCTGGCACTACTTTAATTGGGATGGTTTTGCCTGTAACTTCCTGGCAAACCTTGGTTAACTCTTGTAGTGAAGCACTGCTTTCTAGTCCACCGCCAGCGTTAAGAACTTCCCCGTTTACTTGATCAATATGGTGTAATTGCCAGTCTATCAGTCGGTAAAGGTCTGCCACATGCAACATATCCCGAATTTGTTTTCCGGTTCCGCCATAACCAAAGTAACCCAGCTGCTGTCCGAAATAATGTTTGGCGATCCATAGTACCATTACGCCTTGGTCTACCTTGCCCATTTGCCAGGGGCCGGTGATTACCCCACAACGGTTAATGACGGTTTTGAGGTTGTAAAACTCATTGTATTCCTGAATGATCAGCTCCGATGCCAGCTTGGTTGTACCATATAGAGAGCGGGCACCGGTAAGCGGAAAGTCTTCGGCAATACCCCTGGACGAAGCTCCGGGTACGGGTTGCTCGTCAGCGAGTGAAAACCGGGTTTCCCCTTCAATAAAGTTTAGTGTTTCAAGGGTTTTGATCGGATATACGCGGCTGGTAGACAAGAAAATGAAATTGGCCTTATGTTTCAACGCATAGTTGAGGCAATTTACGGTTCCTACCAAATTTGTATTGATCAGGTAGTCGGGTGTACCGTCTAATCCGGCCAATACAGATGGTTCGGCAGAGGCTTCAATCACCGCATCCACGGCTGGTATACTGTCAAAATCTTCCTTATTTCGAATATCACCATGGACGAATTCAACACCATGTTGTTTAAGGCGTGAAAGGTTCAGTTCTGAACCTCTGCGCTTTAAATTATCAAGTGCATATATCTGATAATCAGGATAGTTTGTTTTGAGAGATATAGCCAGGGCTGAACCCACAAAACCTGCTCCTCCTGTAATTAGAATTTTCATAAAGAGCGGTTGAAATTAAGATGTAAGAATAAGTGTGATCAATGAATGTTCAAAGTTAGAATCATTCGATAATGAATGGACGTTCTTGTGGAATTATTTATATTATAAAATCGATTAATTCTATCTTATATTTCACAATTAAATATTTAGTTTTGATAATAAGTAACCCGAATCTACATCATTAGTTACCGAGTACTGTTTTTTTGCAACATTCTCTGTTAATTTATGGTAATCATAGTTGTAATAGCCTTATCATGCGAATTCTCACTTCGGTTTCCTTCTTTTTGATGCTCTTTTCTTGCCCGTGTTTTAGCCAAACGGATTCGCTGAGGACGGTTGCTGAAAAGCTATTAACTCCCATTCCAACGGAGTTGCAGTTTCCTGTGTCATTGTATAAGGAGGCTACTTTCGCGAGCCAAAACCTTAATAACGGGCGTGTATACTATATCTACGATTCGCGCATGACTGAACATCAGTTTTTTGAAAGTAGAAAATGGGATAACGGCGCTGTCATTTTTGAGGGACAACGTTTTGACAGTGTAGGTATGATGTACGACATTTTTAAGGACGAACTCGTGATCCGGCATGTAAATGGTCATCCCATTATACTTCCTGCGGAAAAGGTAGAGGCATTTACCAACAATGGTCAAATTTTTAAATGGTATGAGTCGGGCAAGGGTATAGAGGCTCAAATGCGAACGGGTTTTTATAACGTATATTATGAGGGGCCGTCTCGCTTATTGATTCGCAGGACCAAGCAACGGCAGGAAAAGATTGTGGATAGACGTGTGATTACACTCTTTCCGCAAAAGGATTTTCACTACGTTCGAAAAGGAAATCAGTATCAGTTTGTAAGAACAAAAAAATCGGTATTAAAGCTATTTCCTGAACATAAAAGAGAAATGCGGAGGGTGCTTCGGGAAGAAAACATTCATTTCAGAACCAATCGTTCCAAGGCAATTGGGCGTATGGTAGCCACGCATGATGCTCAGACGAAACTATGAAAAAACCTTTCCTATTCATCCTTTTCTCGATTTTTCTAGTCTCTTTTTACCAGGTTCCCGCACAGGTAATTCCTGAGAAAAAGATATCGGTTCAATTGGATTCGGCACGTTTTAATGACTTTGTAAAGTTGATTGAACGACAAACGGATTATTACTTTTTCTACGATGAAAGTAAGTTTGATTCGCTCACGCTGGATCTTCATGTACAGGATTTGACGGTACAGGAAGTTTTGGACCAGGTTTTTAGGGGGTCAGAATTCGAATATGCCATTGATGGGCAAAAGCGGATTTTTATCACTTCCGGCCCCAAAATTATCACCCAGTTACAGCCGGGTCTGTTTGATCCCAACTCCGGAGATGGGGGAGGTATTGCTTATAACGGACCGGATGATGGGATGAAGGAAAAGTTACTTGCTTCGGCGGAGAGCAAGGTGCATGACATTGGCATTAGAAAGCATAAAATTACCAAAGGAAATTCCACAATAACCGGTTATATACGCAATGCGGTAACGGGCGAACCCGTGATTGGTGCGGCTGTCTTTATTGACCAGCCATCGATTGGTGTCACTACGGATGCGCTGGGTTTATATACCCTCACCATACCGCGTGGGAGGCAGATCATACGCATCAAAAGTTTTGGCATGCGTGAAACCCAGCGGCAAGTTGTGCTGTATTCCAATGGTAAGCTCGATGTAGAAATGCGTGAAAGCGTTATAGCCCTTAAAGAAGTTGCGGTAAAAGCAGGGATGGATAAAAATGTGGTGGGTACGCAAATGGGGCAGGTGAAGCTGAATATCAAGAATCTGAAACAGGTCCCCACCGTATTTGGTGAAACCGATTTGCTTCGGGCAGTGATGACGCTTCCGGGGATTAAATCGGTGGGTGAAAGTAGTACGGGCCTTAACGTGAGAGGTGGCTCAACCGACCAAAACCTGATTCTTTATAACGATGCCACTATATACAATCCATCACACCTTTTCGGATTCTTTTCAGCATTTAATCCCGATGTAGTGCGGGAGGTGGAGCTCTATAAAAGTACGATCCCATCCAAGTTTGGAGGTCGTTTGTCGTCGGTTCTGGATATCAACAGCCGGGATGGAAACAAGAAAAAATATGTGGTGTCGGGAGGGATTGGTCTTGTAACGGGACGTTTGACGGTAGAGGGGCCATTGGTGAAGGATAAAACTTCCTTCCTATTAGGGGGGCGTTCTACCTATTCCAACTGGCTTATTCGGGCATTGGATAATCCTGAATACAACAAAAGTTCGGCTTCATTTCATGACATCAATTTGCATATCAGTCATGAGATCAACGAAAAGAACAGTGTGTATTTGTCAGGATATACCAGTAGTGACCGTTTTCGTTTGTATGGCGATACCGTATATTCCTATCAAAATCAGCTTGGCTCCTTGAAATGGAAGCACACGGTCAATCAAAAATTATATAGCGAGTTTACCCTGGCGCATAGTCGTTATCAGTATTCCATGGGAGCATCGGGCTTGCCATTGAATTC
>CALGRQ010000479.1 GCA_937880795.1 uncultured Dyadobacter sp.
GCAATACGAGGTTCACACCCTTCTCTTTCGCCTGACGGATCAGAGCATTCGCTAAGTCGAGCTTGTCGGCCTCCACCAAGGAAGAACCGATCTCTCCACCCATGGCTTTGGCAAAGGTATAAGCCATGCCTCCGCCGATCAGGATGTTATCCACTTTATCCAGGAGCTGCTCAATGAGCAGGATCTTATCCGACACCTTCGCTCCACCCATGATCGCGGTGAACGGGCGCTCGGCATGATTCAATACTTTTTCCGCATTTTCCAGCTCTCCGGCCATCACATAGCCAAAGACTTTATCTTTCGGGAAGAACTTCGCCACGATCGTGGTCGAGGCATGGGCACGGTGCGCGGTCCCGAAGGCATCGTTCACATACACATCACCCAGATCAGCCAATTTCTCAGCGAAGGCTTCATCACCTTTTTCTTCTTCCTTATAAAAACGCAGGTTCTCGAGCAGCAGGATGTTACCCGGCTGCAGGGCGGCAGCCATTGCTTTTGTATCCTCTCCGATGCAATCCGGGGCGAATGCCACCTTCGCGCCTGTGAGCGCCTCTAAGTGTGACACCAAATGCTTCAAGGAGTATTTTTCTGCCGGACCCTCTTTCGGGCGGCCCAGGTGCGACATCAAGATCACCGATCCTCCTTCTTTTAAGATCTTCTGAATAGTGGGCACAGCCGCGCGCATCCGCGTATCGTCCGTGATCTGGAAACCCGCATCCAGGGGTACGTTAAAATCGACCCGTACCAGGGCCTTCTTACCTGCAAAGTTGTAATTGTCTATTGTCATTTTCGAAGTATGGTTGTTTACGTCCTAAGCTTCCGGCATCAACTTCAGCACCAATTCGGCGAGCCTGCTGGAATAACCGTATTCGTTATCGTACCAGCCTACTACTTTCACCAGGTTACCCACCACCGAAGTCAATTGCGCGTCAAATATACAAGAATGCGGGTTACCAATAATGTCCACCGATACGATCGGGTCTTCGGTATATTCCAGGATGCCTTGTAATGAAGCACTTGCCGCCACTTTGAATGCCGCATTGATCTCCTGTACCGTAGCGGTATTCTTCAGGATGCAGGTGAAGTCGGTCAGTGATCCGTTCGGAACCGGTACCCGGACCCCTGCCCCTCCCAGCTTTCCTTCCAGGTGAGGGAAGATGCTCGTGATCGCCTTTGCCGCCCCGGTAGAGGTGGGGATCATCGATACCGCCGCCGCACGTGCCCGGCGCAGATCCCGGTGCGGCGCGTCATGCAGCGACTGGTCGCCGGTATACGAATGGATCGTAGTGATATAACCGTCTTCAATGCCCCAGCCCTCATCGAGTATCTTCACCATGGGCGCTACGTTGTTCGTGGTGCAGGAAGCATTGGAGATGATGAGCGGATGGGAATCCAGCACCTGGTCGTTCACCCCCAGCACCACGGTCGGCACTTCCTTCTCGGCAGGAGGAGCAGAGATGATGACCTTCTTCGCCCCTGCCTGGATATGCAGGTTCGCTTTCTCCCGGGATGTAAACTTACCCGTAGATTCGACCACCACATCGATCCCTAAATCTTTCCAGGGCAGCATAGCCGGATCCTTTTCCATCGTGGTACGGATCAGGCGGCCGTTGATGAGCAGCCCCTGCTCATTGTATGAAACCTCGCCGGGGAAGGCCCGGTGAACAGAATCATACTTAAAGAGGTGTGCAAGTGTCTTATTATCTGCCAGATCATTGATAGCGACCACTTCTATTTCAGGGTGGGTAAGCAGGGTACGAAGGCTCACGCGGCCGATGCGGCCAAAGCCATTAATAGCGACTTTAATCATAGTTCAGTATTATTTGAAGATATAAACAACAACGGAAATTTTTGTTTCCCAGCACAATAGTAAAAAAAATAAAAAAAGTTTTGCAAATATGGATTTGGTTTTTACTTTTGCAGTCCCAAACAATGACGGCCCGTTCGTCTAGGGGTTAGGACAGGAGATTTTCATTCTTCAAACAGGGGTTCGATTCCCCTACGGGCTACTACATACATCTTACGAATGCCCTTCTTGGATATCAAGAAGGGCATTTTTGTTTTAGGTTGTGCCACCTTAGTAAAAGGGTAGCAAAGAAAAAGGTCGTACGAAAAATTTCCAAGCACTACGTATTTCTACGTAGTTGATAACTCATTTATAAATCAATTAGTTAAAGACGTAAATTGCATTTACCTAAATCAATAAACCCAATACTATTTAAGCTTTAAGTATTTAAAACTCTTGTAACTCATTCTAATCCATATGAAACAAACTGCCGAATCAAACAAGAACATTAATATTAATAAGAGCACCATAAATATTGGATATTCTAAACCCAAAAGGTCTGGACCAAACTGGTTAACCAAGCTGGTTGTTGGAGGAATTATTTCTATTGCGGTTGCGATGTGTATCTATTATTTGCAAAAACCAACTGATAGCAAAAAGAATAGAGATGCAGCATCATCTCCTATCGAAAATCAGGTAGAAAGTAAAAAATAATCTAACTACAAACTCATGACAAAACTTAAACTACTCTTTCGGAATAGGATACTTTATATGCTTCTTGTTATACTCACTATCGGATGTGAAAAAGGTGAAGAAGGTGCTCCGGGAAAAGCCGGGAACACAAATGTAATTGGGCGCATGTTTGAAGTTCAGAACTGGACTTACGGTTCTCCAAACTACTACACTAATTTATATGTTCCCGAATTAACCGCCGAAAATATAGATTCGGCAGCAGTCTTGGTCTATTTTAGTTTTGAAGATAACTCTTGGATCGCTTTACCCTATACGCAATATAACTTTCCGGACAATTACTACATGAATTTCAATACTTCAATAGGAAATGTTCAAATCAATTGGTTCTACGATTCATCACTCAGTTCAGGCGACGATCCCAATACTTATTATGGAAAAACTTTAAAATACAAAGTAGTTATTATTCCACCCTATACACAGCGATTATATCCGAACATCAATTATCAAAATTATAAACAAGTAGAAGCTGCATTTAATATTCAATAATTATGAATTGAACGTGAGTATGCTTAAAAGTGGCTATTTTTTAGCATATCGTCACTTAAACTATAGATATGAAAATCGAATACCTACAAATCTCAAATATATTGAGTTTTAAACACTATGAAGATATATCCATATCGCCCAAGATTTCTTTCGACGAAGGCTTGAATATTCTTATAGGGCAAAATGGTTCAGGAAAGTCTACAGCCTTAGAGATAATTAATCTTTTGTTTAAAAAGGTAATGTTTCTTCCATGCTCATTAGATCAAGACTTATATAACAAAAGAAATACCATTAATTTTGATGAAAGAAAAAGAATAATAAAAAGATCCAACGATTATACATCATATAAAAGTTTTCGATTAGACCCTAATTGGGACACTCAAAATCTCCCTCAAATTATTAGATGCAAAATAAAATTAGATGAGGTTGATAAAATCAATATCGACAGCTTAATCAATGCTATTCCAACTATAAGTTCAACTATTAGCATATACAGTTCATTAACACCAACTGATTCAAGAACATTTTCAGACACGTATATATTTAACATCACATTAAATCATACGACAAAGGTTTTAAATATTGAATTAATTGATAGTAATGATGATTTTGGATTTGATTATTTGACTAATTACAATTTTTACAAAGAGTCAATCTTACTTTTTAATATTGAAAATCCAACAAATACCCTTGAACCACTAAAAGAATCATTTACTATAATAAGTAGTTACCGAAATTATCACACTTTTCAAAAAGCCGTATCATTAAAGGATAAATTACCAGTTAGACAACTTCAGGATATAAATACGACAGAATCCAATCGTAGCTTAAATGCTGCTGAAAAATCTGAACCGAGTATTTTTGGAATAGTTAAACTGAGAGTAGCAGATGTACACTTCTCCCTAATTACCAAAAAATACAGTAATGAAGAATGTGAAGAGGTTGCGAATAATTTACCCTTCCTAGGTAAGATAAACGAAAAACTAAAAATAATAAATCTTAAATGCAGGATTAAACTACTAAATCACCAAAGTTGGCAATACACTTTTGAGTTCTTTGATCTTAGAAGAAATAAGGTTTTAGATGATATAAACAGTTTAAGTGCAGGTCAAAAGTCTATTACACATTTAGTTTTTGAAGCATATGGCCGCGGAGAGTTAAAAGGCCTTGTTATCATAGACGAGCCAGAAATTCATCTTCATTATCAATTTCAGCATGTTTACTTAAGAGTTATTGAAGAGCTTAACAACGAACAAAACTGCCAATATATTCTTGTTACTCACTCTGAATCCCTTATTAACTCAAACACTATAGATAAGGTTAAACGATTCACACTTCACAATAATCACTCTGAAATTAAAGCTCCTAAAATCGAACAAGATCAAAAAACACTTATTAAGATACTAGATAATACACGATCAACATATGCATTCTTTTCAAAGAAGATTGTTTTAGTTGAAGGTGATACTGACAGGTATTTTTTTAAAGCTGTACTCGACGAACTATATCCAGATTATTCTCAAGAAGTAGCTATAATTGATATAGGTGGAAAAGGTAATTACAAAATGTGGAGGGAATTCTTTGAAGAGTTTGGATTATACGTATATTATATTGGTGATTTTGATAATGTCTTCTCATTAAAAACTAATGATGGCTCGTCCCTAATAGATAAATCTCAATATGAAAGTATTAAAGCTACCCTTATCCAGGAGAAACTAAACAGTTTATCTCAAGTTCAAAAAGACGACTTAGCTAATAAACATAATGCCTTAATTGCTGATCCCAACTTTATTAATTCGCCAAAAATAAACTTGTGGTTTCTCCTAATGGATTCGTTCAGAAATCTCTCAAAAGTTTCCAAAGAAGAATTAATTTCAAAGATAAAAACTGCCAACCCTGATATTGAACAAAAAATAGATGAGATTTATTCTGAAAATATTTTCATACTAAAAAGGGGATCAATAGAATCATACATTGGAAATGGACATGGGAATCTGAATGAAGTAGTAGAGTTTTGCCTAACTAATTTAGCCAGTTGGATTCAATCAGATATTCCAGAATCAATAGAAATAAAATATATATTGGAAAATATCATCAACCATGTTGTTATTATAAGCGAGGAAAACACATCTCAAAGGAGACCTATGTCAGAAATTGAAGATTAAAAAATCATTGAAAATGGGTGTTGACTGCGTAATCATCCCGCCGAGCGGGTATATGAATATTATTAAAGTTCGTCTATATTTCTTTCTGAAACAACCCACTAATAATCAGGTAGGGACGACATTCATTTACCCAAAAAATCAGGAAATCCTTCCCACCCCTTATTTTTATAAGCCATGTGAGGAAATGAAGGAATAAAATTAGGTCGCTTGCCTTCCTCTTTCCACTGATTCCATTGCCTGATATCTTTAAGACCTTGTCTTTGCATAAAATGCCTTGCTTGATCAAATGGAAGAAATGCGGGTAGAGCCTCACTCTGCAAGTTCTCCCATATTCCTGTTTTGCGTCTAAGAAAATCAAGGAATGATAGATTTCGATAACGACAAGTTTGTGCGATGGTTAGCATTTCCAGATATTCCTGTAACCCCTTTTCACTTACCTGTCCGTTTACACCTCTTCTGTGTTGAGCAAAGGCTTTAATCGCCACTTCTGCGTTGTTATTATTCCAAGGGACATCATCATGTTCAATGAAGGTCCATAATTCAGGCCAATGCTTTTTTAGACGCTTAGTATATTTGACAGAGAGTTCACCTTTGTATTCTTTTTCAAGATGTAACTGATAAAAATCCCGAATTACTATTGAGTGCTTTTGTAAATAAAATTTCTGTAATCCATGCTGATCGATCGTCTCAATAATATCTCGTAACATTTTTCCGAATTCAACAACGATCGTCTTGAATTCTTCATCAAATGGATGCTTATACAGGTCATCATTGAGATCGCGTATCAAATGTATCAAGCACTTTTGTCGTTTGAAATGTAGTGCATCATAACCCGGAAAGAAATCAGTAATAATAACTCCTTTATAATCTTTCAGCCATTCCTTCAGAAACTCTGATTCACGACTTAAAGTGAAATAATAAAACACCGTATGCGAAGTAGCAAATACCCAAACATACCCTTTGTCCTTTGATAACCTGATCGTGGTTTCGTCGATCTGGATCACGGGACTATTCCGAATAATCTCCCAGATATACTTTACTTCCGGCTTCCATTGTTCCCACCAAAGACCTTTACGCTGCAACAGGTACATCGGATTCATCCAGATACCAAACTGTTCTAATACCAACTTACTGACCAGATAGTGGCTGATGTGGTAATTCACATACATGTTGATTGCCCAGGCCATCAGATTATCTCCATAATGTGCTCTCTTAATGATCCCGTTGTTATACTTCATTAAACACTTGGCACACTTAGCTTGTGTAGATCGGAATTCGGTCACGTATTGTTTGACTCCGGTGGGTGTGAACTTAATATCGGTCTGCCTTACGCCATTCAGTGTTCCTGCGAGCTGATATACCTTATGATGTCCACAAAGGGGGCATTTCTTTAATGGTGCTGCGGTTACTATTTCGTTTACTCTTTTCGGTCTCCATGCAGCTTTTCCTTTTCCTGGACGGTTAACGATATAATTCTCACGCGAATGCTTGGGAACAGGCAATTCATTATCCTTATTTCGCCAGTATATTTTTGACCGTTGGTAATCAAAATAAGCTGCGGAGTTGATATAGTTGAAATCATCTCCAAATTCTTTATTACTCCGGAACTTATGCGGGCTTTCTCGCTTCATCTTTTCTACCTTTTGCACTTCTTCCTGATCCGAATCTTTCGCGAGTTGTTGCAGCCATAGATGCACTCGCTCCAGTGCCTTGCAATCTTCCCGATTATATTGGATTAACTTGTCCTTCCAATCATCACTTCGGGAGTTTTCCCAATATTTACGCCAGAGCAAACTGTGTAGTCCATCAGCATCCTCACTTGTCCACTTGAATCGGAGAAATCCTGCAATTTCTTTCAGCCCATTACTATAGGTGGGAGGATATACATGCGCTCGCATATACGTCAGCAAGTTGACCATTCGCTTTTCAAGCTTCATTGCTTCTGATCTAAAACTCGTGCTGTATTTTTTGAGGGCTTGCTTGAGTGACTTACCTTCATAACTTCCATAATGGTATATGGGTAGATCAGGATAGCGAGCAAGTATTCTGAATAACTGTTCATAGATTTCTTTCTCATCGGCCGGTGTATCTGCCCAGAAGGAAAATTCTTCATCCGGTTTGCCTTCCTGCTGTATTATCCCTCCAATGAGATAGATCAGTCTTTCATCCGGCTTGCCTTCAAAGTCGATGTAAATAGCTCCATCGGATTCAATAAGCTCTGGAGTATACATCACATAAGTTTTATGTTCACGAATAGCCAAAGCTTTCAATTCCCATAAATAGTTTGCTGCAATATCTGGCTTTCGTCTGCTTCTTCTCCTGGGCCTGAATAAATGAGATAGCTGAGCGATCGAGAGTATTCCTTTCTGATGATATTTGGCAACCACCTTAGGTGAAATATTTCCTAATAAACTAATGCAATCTCTTTCCTGTAATTTTTCATAACAGGAACTCTTAAACTGACATTCTGGACAGTGTTTATTCTTATAAAAGACAGGAGGCTTCTCCAATTCAGTTACTTCTCTGGTTTTCTTCCAAAGCTGTTCTGCTTTTTTCGAAGGTTTTATTTTGAGTGCGACTCTTAATGATAGATCGCTACCATACTGAATCTGTATCTTTTCCGAAGTATTCTCAGATAAGGGATAACAGCTTGCTGTAATAGCAAGTTTATCCGAAGGAGTAATTTTTGTAGTTGGAATACTATTTGGAGGGATTGGAGGATTCATATCCTCTTTGGCAAGGAGCCATGCTTTATATGGGCAGTCTAACATGGCTCGCAGTACGTGGAAATGTACATACATGGCGAACACATTTAATTGAGATATAAAGTGAAACGATTTTTATAAAAAATATGTTTCAAAATATCCTAGAATCTAAGTTTAGTAAATGAAAAGTATGTTCTATAAACGAAGTAGTATATTATCAATCAGCTTTCTTAAATTAGCATCATAAGTATTTAATTAACACCTATTAAGATGCCTTCAAAAACCGTTACAATAAAACCACATCCTGAGCTTGATTGGGCGATAGCAAAATGGGGAGGAGTGCAAATTCCTACAAAGCAAGACAAGTTCAAACCTCTAATAGGATTTCAAGGAATTATACAAGAGGGAGACGAAGAAATTATTCTAAATGATTTGTATGTTAAGAATCCAGATGCAAAGTCAATCGATAGTTTTATATCAGAATTGCGAGAGCTTATAAAAGAAAACATGACGTCAAATCTACCTTATAAGCATCCAAATAAAATTGAAGTAATATTATCATTTGATATACAAAAGAAAAGATTCTTTGAAGTAGATATTGATAACCTTTCTAAATGTATTTTGGATGCAATGAACGGGCTTGTTTTTGATGATGATAGCCAAGTTGTAAACTTATTAGCTATGAAACATACTCACCCTTGGAATACGAATGGTTTATCAATTGGAATAAAGCTTGTAGAAGATTCTAATAGGAGTTGGTTTAATGGCATTAAGCTATTTTACATGGAAGAGAATAAAGAAGATTCCACCCCAACTACTGAAGAAAATAAGAGTTAATAATCTATCCGCACATGCAAGTTATGCTTATATGCAAATAGCAACTCCTTCGTATTATAGATTATTCTTTATTTGCCAGGCACTTTTTATCCAGTCCTGAATAGCATTATACTCTTTAAGCTCTAACTGCCATTTGTAGTTGTCTGCAAGATGCCATGCTCCACGTGTGAATTTTGATGTTGTAACCAGACAAGATTTAGAAGCTTTATAGTATTCATGATTAAACAGTACATTTTTAACAACATCAATGCCAACTTTATTATTCCATCTTTTCGCTTGCAACAAATATTTATGCTTGCCAAAATGATCATTATTACTAAACGCGATTATATCAATACCTCCGTCCTTAGTACCCTGCATTAACTCTATATCATAGCCAAAAGTTTCCAGAATATTCGCTAATAAAGTTTCAAAAACCCTCCAGTTCATAGTCTTTATTAGTTCTGGATTATTAATTAGCTGAATGTATAATTCATTATTGATTAGTGATAAATTCTTTTCGAAAGCTATTATCTCCGGTATTGTTATATCGTAATCTATAAAAATTGCTCCTTTATTTGTCGGATACTCCAATATACCTCGCTTAGCCTCATAGATAGTTCTTATTTGATTATCTATGTCTTGTCGAGCTAAGAAATTATTGATTGAAACCTTCATTAAATCAAATTTCCATTTCTGCTCAAAGCTTTTATCCATATAACTTTCAATAAGTTCAAAATTATTGTTCGTCATTAGGCGTCGACTAATATCACTAGATAAAGTGTATAGCACTTTTAAGCCAAGCTCAATTCCAACAGCAACACTAAATTTCAACAGCAAATTAGAAAATGACATTCCCGACGCACTAGGCCCATTCCATAACTCAGATACTTGTCCGCTATAATCCAATATCTGATTATGTATAATATTCCTTTCGTTAAATAAGATCTCAAGAGGAAGCGGTTTGTGAAAATCTCTTGAGTGAACTCTTACTCCACCAACTACCTTTCCATTGGTGGTTTCTTCAATTGTTATTAAAAAACTATATTGATTATTAAATAAATATTGCTCTTTGCTTATTGTCGGCTTTCCAAAATATGATTCAAGCACAGACAAATATCCGTCAGCATTGTTATTGACTTGTTCAGGACTCTCTGATGACTTGAAAACCCGTAGCTTGTATAAATTCATTAAAGTAATTTACAAAAATTTAGTAAAGCCTTAGTAAAGGAAAAGTATACAATATGACACATAATGCCATATTCCCTATATAATCTGCGGGTATTTAAATCGTCCTTCTTGTGTCAGGAAAAGCCATAACGTGCCATTGAATACCTAATGTCAGGACGCCCTACGGGCTACCAAAATTAAAGCGAGCAATACAGATGCTCGCTTTTTTATTTGTAAGCTACGCTACGTGTCATGTGCAGGTTCGCGTAGCGGAGAGTTCATTTTGATTCCTTTCCGTACACGATGACGAGCTACAAGTGCAAAGCACGAGAAAATTCCTTATGATCTCTTACTATAGAACGACATCCTTTTCCCCCAAATTAATTGTTCATTGCGTTCTTTTTACCTAAAAAGTCCGGGAACCCTTTCCAACCCTTAGTCTTATAAGCCACATGAGGGAATGATGGAATAAATGCAGGCCGTCTACCTTCCAGCTTCCACCGGTTCCATTGCCTGATATCTTTAAGTTCTTGCCTTTGCATAAAATGCCTCGCCTGAAAAAATGGAAGAAATGCCGGTAGAGCATCATTTTGTATATTCTCCCATATTCCTGTTTTACGTCTAAGAAAATCAAGGAATGATAGGTTTCGGTAACGACAGGGAAAGTATTAGAGTAGAAAAAATGGAGGTTTATGGATTATTCTTAATCAACTTCTGGTGATAGACACCATTATCATTAAAAATAACTAGCTGGTAAACCCCTGATTTTAGCACTTTAATATCTATACCTTTTTCAAAGTACCCCTCTAAAACGAGCGTCCCATTCATATTGTAAACCTGGTACCTATTTATTCCTTCACTCAATCCTTTTACATGAACATATTCCTCTGATGGATTTGGGAAAACACGAATTTGGTCAGCATAATTTGCCCCTATACCTACAGGGATAGTTGTCATCCCGAATTTAATACCGTTAACAAGACCACCCACTAATCCGGTATATGATATACCCCATCCATTGCTTTCCCTGTAAGTAAGACCAATTCCGGTCTTTAATTTAATTACAGTTCCGAGATCCATAATCATATCCATTTCACAATCCGTTTCATCAAGCATAATACCATCCCACCTAAAAGACAATTGATATAAAGTATCCGATAGTTGAATGTTGTCGTAAAACCATACATCCTTTCCTCTCGAGGAAAAGCCATGTAAAAAACATACCGAGGCTGGATTTAAATCGAAGTAGGGTTTATATTCTTGTAGCTTGTACTGCTCATAACCATCATACACTTTTCCTCTATCATAAACACGTACAGCGTACCATATTAATGAATCCGAATAGTCTACAGATAAGATCGAATCCTTATAATAATATTCAATCGCGGGTGTTCTGATATCCAAATCATCGCTATAATATTTCCAGAACCGTACATCACCAGGATGCAGGTTAAATGTTTTTCGAAGATTTGGAATCTGAATGCCTGCTGACTGTAATGCAGCCTGCATTCCTTTAAGTGTTGCAGGCATAATACCTGCT
>CALGRQ010000480.1 GCA_937880795.1 uncultured Dyadobacter sp.
TTCCAATGGAACCGACATCATGAATGCACCATAGCGTTTCCCCCATTTTTTGATTTTGCCCGACGCATCTTCCATCGCCCGCCACAATCTTCCATCATGTTCAACCAATGGCATAGGCGCACAATGGTACTCGCCCGCCAGTAAAAGCCCATTGTTTTCGTCCGTAGGATTTGACCAGGTATTGCCATTATCTGTTGATGTACGAATGATGGTATTGCCATGGTGCTTACTGGTTCCCATAAAAAACAGCTTTCCGCGATGTACAAATAACTTTGACCAAAACTGCCCGTTGATTTCTGCCACTTGTTTCCAGCTTTTACCATTATCTGAAGAACGGTATATACGCGAAACCGGACTTTCGAATTCATTGGATTTTGGTCCAAACAGATCATGAGATGCCAGATAATCGCCGTTGGATAGGATACATATACTGGGCGAGCCGACATATAGACCGGAAGCGGCAGGACTGTGCGCAACAACCACACCGGGAACCTGTGCTTTCGCACCTACGAAAGTCATCGTGGTAAGAAGCAACAACCCTAACAAATTTTTAAAAAATTTCATAATCAACACTTTATACAAATCTATTTTACTATTTCTTTTTATACTTCACAACGGCGGACGAAGGCTGCCCTTTTAACTCAATGTCATATCCTGCCATCAATTCATCGCCACGTTTAAGTATTTGGGTATTATCTTTTAGATTCACTAACTCGTAGGTTGCCTGAGGATCCAGCTTATTCAAACGCACCGTTACCCGATCAGCCGTATTTTCCTTTCGCTTCATGGCCACAACAACCCCGGTTTGATCCGATGGGCGATCCAGCTGATAGGCAATCGAAACATTGAGCGGTGTAAGATCTCCCAACCCGCTCAACGGATAATAATTTTCGTAAAAGTATGGTCGCAATAACTTGTATTGAGCAACCAGACGACGCATTTCACGAATATCACCCTGCTGGCCGGTCAGGTCCCAATTTAAGACCAGCGCACTGCTCAATACCGAATGAAAACTATATTCATCGAAAGCAAACACTCCGGTGCCGTGTAGGGGAAGATAAAAATTCAACCCATAACTATGATTTTGCGCACCATTGGGCTCTCCATATTGATAGTCCGTACGCCAAAGAGGTGCACTCCGGCTAGTTGTTTCCAAATCAATGCGTCTTCCGCCACTGGAACAATTGTCGATCAATAAATTCGGAAAACGCTCCAACAAAGAATCCCAATACGCATAAAGACCTTCGATATACCGGATTTCAGCAATTCCCTTTCTTTTGGGTTCGTCATTTGCTTCCCAATATGGTTGAATAGGTGTATTAAAGTCCTGACGGTAGTAGTCAATTCCATTTTCTTCCAGAAAATCACCAATATATTTGCTGAGATACTCCCTGGCCTCTTTATTTCCCAGGTTGTATATAAACATATTCTCCTCGCCCTTCTTTTTCAACATCCACTGCGGAAAACGGGTGGCAAGCTCAGAGCCCTTCATCACACGTTCGGGCTCAAACCACACCATAAATTTTGCGTCCAGTTTATGCACTACGTCCGACAACGGTTTAAACCCTCGCGGGAAACGCGTTGTATCCACACGCCAGGTTCCCACAGAGTTATACCAATTGGCACCACTGAAATCGGGCCCTCCTACGCCTGCATACCAGCCTGCGTCCAGCCACATTACCTCAGGCATAATTCCAAATTGCTTGTATCGCTTTGCAAAGGCTATGGCCATATCCTCCGTTAAGCATGTATATTCATTACATGGAGCGGGGTCACCCCATTCAAAACCACCCGATAAAGGATACTCTGCAAACTTGCCATCGATTTTTCGGCTGTGATGGGCCAATACAAACTGACGAAACTGATTGTGCCCATCAATAAAATTATTGCCCTTCCAGAAAGACATACTCACACGGGGTGTACGAATCGTTTCGGTCGGAAGTAAATACAAGTCTGTATTCTTCATCCCTGCCTGCAACCGAACCCCTTTGGTAGCTTCCCGGGATACATCTGCATACCAGGTGCCCGTCCAGCCGATGGCCACGATCACACCACCATGTCCTTCCGACTCAATGTTAAAGAACGGAAATGCCGTTTTATCCGAAGATCTCCCATTTTGAGGCTCCATATGATGTGGTTGCCCGGTTTGCAGGGTATATTTTTTCAACCTGAAATCATTGATATTATGGTCACTCCCTTCACTGGCATATAGATGGGCCGGTTTGTCGGCAGCATATGGCATACCTAGATCTACCGCATGCACATTCGTTAACTGACCACTATTGCCTCCACCTCCATTGGTGAAATGCAGCACCCATTCCACAGCGTTAAATTTAGCATACAGGAAAATTTGACAGTCTACCCGAAGTTTACTTGCCGGATCGGTATAGGAAACGGTATACCGAAGTTCATCCTGATTGGCGGAGGACTCCTTTTTTAAGCTATGTTTCCATTTTTTGATAAATGAACTGGATGGTTTTCCATCAAGAACAAAGGAAAATGGAGGAATTTTCCCTTTCGCGAAAACCTGATTCAACCATAGTTCCGGTTTTTCGATGCTCAATGGTCCATTCCACGATTGCCCCATTGCTACCAGATTCAGCAATATGAACACAAGCATTATCAAATATTTCTTGTTCATAAAAAAGGTATGGGTTTAAAACATACTTCTCAAAGCAAATTTTCAACCTTTTCTAAGCATTTACCTCCATCAAGTTTATACTTCCTGTGCAGCCGTTTCAATCAAAATGGTGATTTCGGACTCATCAGGAGCACTGATCAGTCAAAAACCACCATCTTTTACCGCCAATATCGTATATGGCTACATTTAGACTAAATCATCAAGCAATGAGTTCGATGTTTTTATCGGATGCTTGCGCATGAGCAATCTGTTTAAGATAAGTCTCCATCCCCGTCTTGTTCGTTCCCATTTTCTTAAAACGATCGAAGATCTGACTTCTTAGCTGTACAAATAAAATTTCTTGAAATGTTTTGCCGCACTTGACTTGCACCCGCTCTTCCCAAATTTTTTCGAATGTTTCCAAAATCACGATTTCAGATTCCACTTCATTTTTCAGTAAAGCGAGGCAAAACTTCATGGCTGGCAGGCGAAAGTACGCACACAACTGTCCGAAAGCAGTCTCATCACCCTGCTTCATTCGGAAAATGATTTCTT
>CALGRQ010000481.1 GCA_937880795.1 uncultured Dyadobacter sp.
GGTAAAGAAGGGTTCGAAAATTTTGGCTTTTATTTCAGGAGTCATCCCCGTACCATTGTCACGCAGTGATATACTGACATGGTCTGCATCGCTCATCCAGGTTTTAACCCAGATAGTGGGCTCGGGGTTTAGGGTGTTTTTTTGAACTTCATGTATCGAATTGGTCAGAATGTTCATAAAAACCTGATTCAGTTTACCGCCAAATCCTTCCACGTTGGGTATACTTCCCAGTTCTTTAACCAACTTAATGGAGGTTCCAATCTGATAGTTAAGAATCACCAATGTCGATTCAATCCCTTCATTGATATCTACAAGGTTTAGGTCAGTATCATCTACACGAGCAAACATTTTAAGCCCTTTCACGATTTCAACGGTCCGCCTGGCACCATCTTCCATGCCTTTTAGCAGCGTATTCAGTTCTACTTTGATGTAGTCCAGGTCCAGTTCTTCTTTAAGTTGTTCAATCTCATGGAGCTGATTATCTGTAATTTTTCCTGCACCTGTTTCGTGTAGTGCCGAATAGGCGTCCAACATTTCGATTAGGTCGTCAATATCCCTACGAAGCGGACGAATATTTGAACTTACAAAGTTGATTGGGTTATTGATTTCGTGCGCTATACACGCCGTAAGCTGACCCAGAGAAGCCATCTTTTCCGACTCGATCAGTTGCGTTTGTGTATCCTTTAATCGTGTAAGGGTTTCGTGTAACTCTGTGTTGGTTTGTCGTAACTCCCGTGTTCTCTCCTCTACATTCTTTTCCAGTATTACATTTTGCTCGGTAATGATGCGTTCGTTTTCGAGCGATATAGCCAGTGCCTGCGCATGGGATATTTCCTTTTCTTTCTTGAGAATATTGATTCTGTCAGCCAGGGCAAAGGATAGTAAGATCACTTCTATGGCCGTGCCGGCCTGCATCGTGTAGTTCGTAAAAGCGTTGTATGGTAAAATGTTAAGATTTCGAAGTACAAAAAGCGCCAAGCCCAGAAAAAAAATGAACCAGGCAATGAGAAAATAATTGGCGGGCCGGTATTTACGAAAGGAAAGAATCGCCGAAATGATTAATGCTATTATGATGGAAAAGACTCCAGCAAAGTTGGTGAGCATATAGCTGAACGATTCGTTGCCGCTTAATTTGAATACCAGCGACAAGGTATAGGCAATCAAAATGATTAAAAGACCTTTGTGCAGTCTGGGTGTTTTGTCCTTGGTTTGGAGGAAGTTTTGGAAAAATAATATGGCAAACAATCCCGACAAAGCCGAAAACAGGGTAGGAGCCAGCCAGTTAAACTGAGGATGGGCCGGCCAGAACAATTTAAACGCATAGCCTGTTAGGGTAAGTTGTGTAAGACCTATGAAAAGGATGTAAAGTACGTAGTACAAGTAACTGCTTTCGCGAATTGAAAAGTACAGAAACAGGTTGTACAGCAACATAACCAGTAAAATTCCTGTATATATTCCATTTAATATTTCACTGGTTAGAACGGAGTCGTAAAAATTGTTTTGACTTCTGATGATCAGTGGCAGTACAATTTGTGTTTGTTCCTTAACTTTTAAATAGAAGGTCTTGCTAGTACCTTGTTCTATATGGAGCTTGAAAACGGGGTTTTGATGTTTGGTTGCTCGCTCGAAAAACGGATCGGTAAGTCTAATTCTTTGAGGTTGATCTTTTGGGTCAGTTGAAAATAACTCCCCGGCATGAATCATCGGGTAGCCTAGTTCAAGGTAAAGGGTTTGTTCAGGAGTTTCGTTTCTTACCGTAAATTTGATCCACCAGGAAGATTTGCTAAAACCAAAATTGGGTGTATCCTCTATACTTCTTACAAAAGTTAATTGATCAACATTTTGAATGGTGTGATCGTCGGACGAGTCTTCGGCAATTAACTTTTGTAAGAAGTATAGAGGATACACCGGCCAATCATTATATCGTTACCGCTAAAAGTAACTTCTGCCGCAATACCACGGTAAGAAATTACAACAAGCAGAAACAAGCATAATCGAAATATACTGGTTGGCCTAAATTTTAGTTTCATATACAATATCAAGTTCTCCTTTTGGCCCTTTTTCTACCGCAAACTGATTGGGGTTATTTCGCAAATCAAATATTCTATTTCTTTCCTCTTCGGTGGCATTGGGCAAATTCACCACATCCTGAATGATGAGCGAAGTCGCAATTAAACCTTCTTTGGGGTAATAGAAAGTTCCGTTGTTTCCCAGCTCACGCAAGATTTCAAATCCGACCCGCAAACTATTGCGAAGCGTAGCAGGCGAGCAAAGGCCCATCATATGATCGACGCCAAGGTTAGCCGAAATCGCAATGGCGATTCTTCCCAGAAAAATACTGCCTATACCATAGCCCGCCACTTCCTTAGAATTAAAGAGTCCACAAAACTCGGCCAAGGTTTTGTTCTCATAATGATCCATGTAGGAGTATATTCCGCTGTCTATCTTCGCAATGGCGTCTTCCATGGGCATTTTTAAATTTTCTGATCTGATCTGGACGCGGGTTCCTCCATAAATCCGATCACCATCTTCCGACTCAACGATAATCACATATGTCTGGTCATCATACAGCCAGTTATGATTGGCAGACGTTACTTTTTTTACGCCATACGACTCCAGTACTTTCTTGTGTCCATCTATATATCTCAGACTTGTTTCAATATCATCAGGGGATCTATAAGCTCTGATTTTAGCTTTCATTATAAGATGTCATTTTCCGAAAATAAAATTTCATGCACGGGAAGGCGTTTCGTTTTCAAAGGGTTAGGTCCTGATTTTGTTAATTTAAATAGAAATACTTCTAAATGGTTCTCTTCTAGGTGGGTAATACTTCTAAATCTTGTTTTGAGACCATTCAGTTTTTCTATATCGTCCTCTGTAATCGATAGGTCGGTTGCCTCGCGGTGAAAGAGTGATATAGGCGAAAATAATGGTTGAAGACTATACCCAAGGGCTGTTGCTTGAAGCCAAAGTGCCTGTAAGGAACTGCCAGCTTTAAAAACGGTGTCTGGTGATAAATCTGTCACGCTAATCATACCCACTGCTACCGATTGGCTGATCCCAATTTGAGATGCCTCGGAAATGATGCTGCCACCACCTACGGTTCGTAATGCCTGAGCTACTTTTCGATCTCTCAACACCGCCAACGCCGCCGGTAGGGTGGGAATATGTACCTGAGGTTGGTAAGGTATACCATCGCTTGTGTTATGGTATGCTTCGGGTGTCCAACGGATATTTCTTTCAAAAAAGTCATGATGTCCCTGATCGTGGAGGAGGGTATACAAATCGCATGCACCTACTATCTTCCCAATTTCCTGAATTTTATCTTTTTGGGTATAGAAATGGAGTTGAGCGTCGCTATTTCGGGCAAATATTTCTTGAAGCATCCGCCGGTCCAGGGGTGCCAAATCTCCCGAAATACCCGGACCACGATTGGTTGAACGAAGTGGTATGAATTCCGTTAAACCAGGAAAAGGTACCTTATCAGCGCGAGGATCATCTATTGCTCTAAAATACAAGGTGGCAATATGTGCCTGTTGACAGGTTGATGGCGTTAAAACATTTTCGATACCATAACCCAATTCATAACTTTTTAATACAATGTTTTGGTAAGAGGCTCCCAGTGCAATAAAAGTAGAAATATTTTTAGTATTTGAAAATGAAAAAGTTCTAGTTTTGTCGTGGAAAAGTAATAGTTTTCCGTGCTGGTATATCCATTTCCAAGGTTGCTCATTACCAGATGAGGGTGCCTGGGTTCCAGCCTCAATAATTTCATGTAATTGGGTTTGGTTTGGGTAGTGTGTGGTATCGACGGATGCTGGAACATTTAAAATGCGGGCAGCGTCACGCAGATCAAAATGCAGTACATCGTTACCGAATGCACTCTTTGAGATTTTTGTATTGGCGATTATTTCTTCTAAATCTACATAATAGCGTCCAGAGTCGGTAAACTGGTTGAGCAAGATGCGTCTAGTTACGTCCGTAACCACTCCGCCGCCAAGCGTAACAGCACTGGCAAGTTGAGGCCAGGTACTGATGGTGCGTCCCACCTCCACCAGGGAGGCACGCCCACGGACAGACCCCTTCAATGCGTCCACAATTTTCATTACGAGTGGCACACGGTCTTGTGGACTTATATTTTTTAACTTTTCATCTGGAATACCCGCCAAAAATCCATGCAAAATGGGTCTGTCGATCTCCAGATCGAAACGTTCTACATCGAGCATACCTCGATCGCTGGTTTCCATAATCACCGGAATCCCAAGTGATTTGGCACGTTGACGGCAAGCTATCTTGGTTTCAATATCATCGCATTCATCAATAAGTATATCAACGTTTCCATCTTGTGTGAGAAATGCATCAAGGTTGTCGTGATTAATTCCCTCGGTAAAACATTCTATATCCAGAAATGGGTCAATTTCAGCGATTTCCCGGGCTGTTACTACGCACTTGTTGATACCCGAATTGTGAATTCCCGTCTTTAATCTATTCAGATTGCTCAGTTCGATGATGTCGAAATCGGCTAATTTTAGCTTCCCACAGATGCGCTCTGTGGCGATACTGATAGCTACCGCATGGCCAACCGAAAGACCAATAATGGCAATTTTTTTATCAAACAGCTCTCTCTGTTCCTCAGGAGAAATTTTATAATGATTACGACTGGTGCGCAGCGTGATGAACTCACTTTTTTCAAGAATATGCAAGAGGCGATTGCTCCACGGATAATAAACCCAAGTACCCTCCTCATCAGCGTTTTTATCACCGATCCATTGTTGGTACTTCTCTTCCAATTCCTGCTCAGAAAGTCTTAAACTTGGATTTTCTATTTTAAATAACTCCTTTTTCTGTGCAGCGAATAGGTCCAGGACGATGGCGTGCGGAAATTCCTTTTTTGGGTCGCCAGAGCGATTGAATCTCTGTTCTGGATCTTTGAGAAATACAATTGGCAAAAACAGCTCGTCTAACTCTTTATTCAGGTACATGTTTTTAAAATTTACTGTTTTGCTGCCCGATGCTGCAAATGATGTAAACGATGGGTAACACCATGATTATCATCAGCATTAAAAATAATTAGAATTTATTCTTATAGGCATTCTGTTTTTAATTGCTTAGACTACGTAAAAGTATACCCGTAATTATTACTTACAAAATATTTTTGATATCAAGGAATATTTATTTGTAGCTTATTTTTGCCAATCACTACAAAATTAGTAGATTGATGTTGTAGAATTAATGTAATTGTTCTTAAATCTAAATTATCTTTACAATCTTTTTAAGCGTATCCTGATATTTAGTTATAAAACAACAATGAACCGTTCCGACAAAATAAGTATTCTATATGTTGATGATGAGATAAACAACTTGAACTCCTTCAAGGCGGCATTTAGAAGAGATTTTACGGTGCATTTGGCAACATCGGGACAGGAAGGTCTGGCGATCCTGGAAACTAACGTTATTCACGTCATCATTACGGATCAGCGAATGCCTGAAATGACAGGCGTGGACTTTTTAATTGAAGTGTTGAAAAAATACACAGATCCTATCAGGATATTGTTGACGGGTTATACCGACATCAATGCAGTTATTGATGCCGTAAACAAGGGGCATATATACTATTATCTCAACAAACCGTGGGATGAGCAGCAATTAAAAATTATTATTAAAAACGCATACGAAATATTTCGCTTGCGGGAAGAGAATAAAGACTTGATTAGTAAGCTTATAGATGCGAATAATCAGCTCGAATTTCTGTTGCGTCAGAAGTTGATTTCTTAATTGCCAACATGCTGCTATGACGGATTATAGAGCCCGATAGGCTCGTTAAGCCTTTGTAAACGAGTTGAATGGGTTGCGCTTTTTGTATGAAATGACTAACAAACATTAACATCGTTGTTAGTACTAAAAACAACAATAAGATAATTACGAATACCAGGCTGCTAAGTGCTTTAACGATCAGGACTACTTCCATACTTCACAAATTTGATTTGTTCAACCATACACAAAAAACTGTTCCAAAACTTCTTGGAACTAGTGTGAGTAGGGTATATCTGGTACTGTTTTTGAGAAAGGTGGATGGTAAGAATGGTAATGTGAGTCCACTTTAATCATGATGATCATGAAAAAGATTCTTTTTGTAGGTGTAGTAGCCGGTGTGGCTATTTATTCATTTTATAGGTCGTTATCGGGTAAAATGAGAAAGTCGCTGCCGGAACATAGCGGTGAGTTGATGGAGGCGAATGTGATATAAATGCCACAGTCCTCTGCATGTGAAAATGCAGAGGGCTGTGCGTTTAATAACCCTGATGGACTAACTTAACGTTTTCTTAAAGAAGCTTAATGTGCGCTCCCAGGCCAGTTTTGCCGCTTCTGGGTTATATCGTGTAGGAGCACTGTCATTTAAAAAAGCATGCTGTGCACCGTCATAAATATAGAGTTCATAAGGTATTTTGGCTTCTTTTAAGGCCTCTTCGTATGTTGGTATTCCTGCATTGATGCGCTCATCCATTCCGCCGTAATGCAGTTGGACAGCCGCCTTTATTTGAGGTACATCACTGCTTTCGGGTTGCCTTCCATAATACGCAACGGCGGCATTGAGTTCAGCGTCATGGACAGCAAGTTGGTTGGCTAATGCGCCACCCCAGCAAAAGCCAATAGCTGCTGTTTTGCCATTCCCTTGGGCATGTGTTCGCAAATATTTTAACCCGTGCTTGAAATTGTTTAGATTTTTTGGAGCCTCTATTTTTGCAAATAGAGATCGTGCTTCATCTTCATTTGCCGGGGTGCCACCAAATGGAGAAAGTGCATCAGCAGCTAAGGCTATATACCCTGCTTTTGCGAGCCTGCGGGCGATGTCTTTTGTGTGTGGATTTAATCCTCTGTTTTCATGAATGACCAGGATACCTCCCTTCTTCGTTTTTGTTTTGGGTATAGCCAGGTAACCTTTCATTGTTGCATCGTCTCCGGGAAAAGTGATGTCACTGGTTTCTATATCCGCATCATTTTCGGATACCGTAGCGGCATGTGCATAATTTACTTCCAGCAAGGGGAGTAGGGCTAGTGCGGCTGAGGTACCTCCTGCGAGTTTCGAGAGTTTTTTAAGAAATGTTTCTCGACTGAGGGGTTTGTGGGTATACTCATCGAACAAATTGATGATACGTTGGTCCATATGCTTTGACAATTATAGGTTTATGAATTGCTCAATATGACTGTGGGGTAGGTTGCTCGGTTATTTCAATATAGGATTGGTCAATAGAAAGGAATTGTAAATATAGTAAAAATAAGAGCAGTTGAAATTTGTGAAATGTATTGGTTTTAAGCTAAATAGGGCATTTGGTATTGGATTTTAATCGGGCTACGCTTTGCATTATATTCGTTACGTCGATCTATCATCATTGAAGACATCTTGATGCATCTATACAAGGCTGGTTAGATTTGAGCAATAATGAGTGTAGGTTCGTAGTGCTGGTGTCTCTTGATTTAAAGGATTATTATTGTGAAACATAGACGGTGATGGATTGGATTTAAAATAAAGGTTTGCGTCTAGAGTTGCACTTAGCTGTTGTAAAATGCGCTGCGTGGAAGTATCCAAGAAGGTTTCATTTTTGACAGGTGTCCTTTGTATATGGTGAATGTCTCCTATATGTAAAAGTGTTAGGGTTGGTTGGAATCACGAATACCTTTTATGTTTTCAGGTATCCGCCGAATTAAATTATTTAGAATTGTTTTAATTAACTAAGTCTCCTCACTACATTTGTTAGCTAGCTAGAATAAAATGGAAACAAACGAAAAATTATATTACGACACGAACGAGGTAGCCGAAATGGTAGGCTGCGAAGCATCTGCCTTGCGTTTTTGGGAAAAAAAATTCCCTCAACTCAACCCCAAACGGGACAGTCGCAACCGTAGGCGATATACTGAACGGGATATAGAGGTGATCCGTAAGATCATGCATCAGAAAGATAAGCAGGGGCGAACTATAAAAGGTGCCCGTGAGCAATTGAGAAGAAAGGAAGAGTCTCAATTGTTGATACAAAGACTGTTGCGTGTTAGGAAATTTCTTACTGATATCCAGGAAAAACTCTGAGTAGGATTCAGGGAAGGTCAATAGACATCAAATACATGAAATCAATATTTTTTACAGCCTTGGCATTGGGTGTGTCGTTGCAGGCGTTTTCGCAAGATTTTAAGGCGTCGGATATCAAAAAACACATCGAGTTTCTGGCTTCTGATGACCTTGAAGGAAGAGGGACCGGGAGTTTGGGAGAGATAAAGGCTGCCAACTATATAGCGGAGCAGTTTAAAAATGCGGGATTGAAACCCGCAGGAAAGGATGCTACATATTTTCAACCGTTTCAGGTAACCTACGGCATAGACGGCGTTCCACATATGGTCACGAGTAGAAATGTTATTGGTTTTTTGGACAATGGCGCAGAAAAGACGGTGGTAGTTGGGGCGCATTATGACCATTTGGGTAAGGGGTATCAAAGTGGATCATTATCACCGGATAGTAAGAATAAAATCCACAACGGAGCAGACGATAACGCATCAGGTACAACCGGTTTAATTGAATTGGCCAAGTATTTCGCAGGTAATAACCGTAACGAAAAACGAAATTTGCTATTTATGGCATTTTCAGGAGAAGAGTTGGGGTTACTGGGGTCGAAGTATTTTACAGAGTCGCCAACCATTCCATTGAAATCGGTATCCGCCATGATTAATATGGACATGATTGGCCGACTGGATGATGCAAAAGGAGTGATCATATCAGGTTGGGGTACGAGTCCAATTTGGGGTCAGGTGATTCCTAATTTGGCTGCAAAAAATAAAATCCGCTATACGGTAGATTCTTCTGGGGTAGGGGCATCGGACCATACTTCGTTTTATTTGAAAAACATTCCGGTCGTTCAATTCTTTACCGGTACGCACAGCGATTACCATAAAATGAGCGACGATATAGAAAAAATCAATTTTGAAGGTGAGGCTCATATATTAAAGTTGATCGCCGGGGTTTTGGAAAAAGTAGCTTCTGAGGAAAAGGAACCTGTATTTGCCGAAGCGGGCAACCCGCATGCCGGACGGACAACATCCAATTTTAAGGTAACGCTGGGTGTGATGCCCGATTATAGCTACCAGGGGAAAGGGTTACGTATTGATGGTATAACCAAAACGCGTCCGGCTGATAAAGCAGGTATGCAGGCGGGGGATATTGTTATAAAACTGGCAGGGAAAGAAATTTCATCGATTTACGACTATATGGACGTGCTCGGTAAGCACGAAAAAGGACAGCGTGTAGAGGTAGAGTTTTTGAGGGATCAGGTAAAAAGGGTTGCAGAGATAACTTTTTGAAATTAAAATACTTATAAAGAACGGCGGCATTACAATTTGTCGTCGTTTTTTTATGGCTCAATGGCTCCACGTTTACCCAATTCTACAACCTCCATTTGACTGATCACACCGTCATGCAAATTGAATCTGAGCAGTGTTCTCATTTTGTGAAACCCTTCTTTGCCCGCTGCTCCTGGATTGATGTATAACATATTGGCGAGATCTTTATCACGTATTACCCGGAGTATGTGGGAGTGCCCACAAACGAAAATATCTGGTGTGTCATTTCTTAGGGAAGGTAGTACAACAGGGTTATATCGAGGCGGAGCCCCACCAATATGCGTCATCCAAACCCTGAAACCCTCAATTTCAAAATGTAAGTTTTCGTGTGTCCGGCGTTGTATTTCTTTATTGTCAATGTTTCCGTAAACGATTCTGGTGGGCTTAAAGGCTTCAAGTCGATCAATAATCTCCACGGATCCTATATCACCAGCATGCCATATTTCATCGCAATGCACCAGATGATTTAAAATTCGATCGTCAATAAATCCGTGAGTATCAGACAGTAAACCTATTTTTTTCATGCTAAGGACAATGGTATTTCTTTGTCAGTAACTGATCGGCAGTTAGACAGTCGGCAAAAATAGCAAATAAATTTTTTTATTAATTTAAGTAAGTTATATATGCAGTAAGATTAAATCTTTTATCTTGCGTCTTAAATAAAGTTAAAAATTACTTATTTTAGTGCAAAAGCACTTGCTAACTAAAATTTTAGTTGTAAAATTGTGACCGAATCGTTATTATCTGTTTTTACAGTTTACTCTCTACTAAATTTAAATAGCCTTGAAAAAAATCCTACTCCTGTTGTTGTTCAGTCTCATGGGGCTCACAACCTATGCCCAGTCAGGGCGTTTTACTATGAAAGGCATTGTGGCTGACACAGCTGGTGTCGGTCTGCCGGAGGCAACCGTTATGTTACTGCTACCCAAAGATTCCTCTTTGGTTAACTTTGGAAGAACAGACAAGCAGGGAGCCTTTGAGTTTAAAAATATCAAACGAATTCCTTATCTTCTTAAGGTGTCTTACGTAGGATATCTTCCTTTTCAACAAGATGTTGCACCCAAGGAGGGTGAGGTTACCGACCTAGGGAAACTAGGTATGAAGTTCCTAAATCAGGATCTATACGAGGTCGTTATTAAAACGGCGAGGGCTCCTTTGAGTATACGGGGCGATACCGTGGAGTACGACCCTCGTGCATTTAAAGTGCCGCCGGGGTCCACGGTGGAAGATCTGTTGCGTAAGCTGCCCGGTATGCAGGTGGAGCAGGATGGAAGTCTTAAAGCGCAGGGTGAATCAGTAAAACGTGTAACGGTAGACGGTAAGCGTTTTTTTGGGGATGATGTAAAAGCTGCCACGAAAAACTTGCCAGCAGAGGCCATTTCCAAAGTGCAGGTATTTAACGATAAAACGGAGCAGTCGCGAATATCGGGCGTAGATGACGGTAAACATGAAAAGACATTGAACCTACAGTTGAAAGACAGCCATAAAAAGGGTGGCTTTGGTAAGGCTACGGTAGGAGTAGGGACTGATAAACGGGTTGAGGGGAAAGTGAATTACAATCGTTTCAATGAAAAGAATCAATTTTCGGTAATTGGTATCGGAACCAATACTAACTCAGGTGGGATGTCGTGGGATGATTATCAGGATTTTAAAGGTAGCCAATCGTTTAACTGGGGAGATGATGGAGACTTTGGTTTTGGCGGAAGACGATATATTTCATTCGGCGGGGA
>CALGRQ010000482.1 GCA_937880795.1 uncultured Dyadobacter sp.
TTTAGACGACGGAGACTTTGCAGCACAATTTCAGCAACAAAATATGGGCAAATCGCTCTGGAAATATTTTCTATATGCGGCCCTATTTTTTCTATTGCTAGAAATAATACTCATTCGTTTCAAAAAGTAAAATGGCCTTGGACTTTATCTTTCTGAGTTTTTAAGCCAACTTTGTACAAACAATATTTTATTCTAAATGCTTTCATCACGAATAGGAATTCTGGGCGGTGGTCAGCTTGGACTTATGCTCTTACAAGCCGCCATTGACTGGAATCTTGATATTCACGTTTTAGATCCGGACGCTGAGGCGCCATGCCGTAAAATAGCACCCAAGTTCACCCAAGGGTCCTTACAAGATTTTGACACGGTTTATAATTTTGGTAAAAACCTCGATGTCATTACCATTGAAATAGAAAAAGTAAACGTGGAGGCCCTCGAAAAACTAGAATCCGAGGGCAAGCGCATATACCCCCAACCTGCGGTAATTCGCCGTATACAGGATAAGCGAATTCAAAAGCAGTTTTATGTTGAGAAAGGCTTGCCTACGGCAGACTTTATTCTAACCGACGATCGTGCCTCGTTAGAAAATCATATCGACTTTCTTCCAGCGTTTCATAAGCTTGGCCGAGATGGCTACGATGGACGTGGCGTGCAGCGCATTGCCTCGGCGGCGGATATAGAAAAAGGCTTTGATCAACCCGGCTTACTGGAAAAAGCGGTTCCCTTTGAAAAGGAACTTGCAGTGATTGTAGCCAGAAATCCATCTGGCGAAGTAATGACGTTTCCAACGGTTGAAATGGTTTTCCATCCAGAACATAACCTGGTAGAGTACTTGTTTTCACCAGCCGAAATATCTCCCGCTACCAATGCCAAAGCACAAGAAATTGCAAAAAAAACAGCCGAAGCCTTTGAAATTGTAGGATTATTGGCTGTGGAGCTTTTCTTGACCAAGGAAGGAGATGTATTGATTAACGAAGTTGCACCACGTCCTCACAACAGTGGCCATCATACCATCCAAGCCAATGTAACGTCTCAGTATGCCCAACACTGGCGAGCCATTTTGAATCTACCTCTTGGAAATACGGATGCATACGCTCCCTCGGCCATGGTAAATCTATTGGGCGAAGCGGGTTTCGAAGGACCTGCGGTATACGAAGGTATGGAAACACTTCTAGCCACAAGTCAGGTTTTCCCATATCTATACTGGAAAGCCATCACCAAGCCATTCAGAAAAATGGGTCATATCACCATTATGGATGAAGATATAGCTGCTTTAAAAGAAAAAGTGGCCTTTGTAAAAGAAAATATACGTGTAATCAGTTGAGTAAAAGAAGTACGCTATAATCGGAAAATAGATTAGTGCGCACTTCAAAACATAAAAACTTATCATAATGGTTGGAATTATAATGGGCAGCCTTTCGGATAGAAAGGTGATGCAAGAAGCGGCAGAGGCATTAAAAGAATTAGGTATATCGTTTGAAATGGAGATCGTTTCTGCCCACCGTACACCCGAGCGTATGCTCGAATATGCTGCAAGCGCCAGGAACCGTGGTTTAAAGGTGATTATTGCCGGTGCAGGAGGAGCAGCACACTTACCGGGTATGGTTGCCTCACTTACCTCTTTACCTGTAATTGGCGTGCCAGTTCTATCCAGTAATTCAATTGACGGATGGGATTCTGTATTGTCTATTTTGCAAATGCCATCAGGCGTACCGGTAGCAACGGTAGCTTTAAATGGCGCACGGAATGCCGGAATTCTAGCGGCTCAAATCATAGGAGCAAGCGATGCGGAAACAGGAAAACGATTGGACTCATTTAAGGAAGGCTTAAAAGACAAAGTTGCTGTGATGAATGCAGAATTAAAAAATCTGATTGATTAATAGCCTGTCTTTGCTATTTTCGTAAAAGAAAATCGACAACCCAAGTAAAATATCACCACTAAATAGCACATTAGACATCAGTTATGGAAGACGAATTCCCGAAGAAAAAAAATCTGCGTCCGGTTGAAAAATCGAACTTACCCATAATTACATTGTCGGTATTAGTATTTTTGGTTCTGGCTATGCTGTATGTTGGTTATGAATACATTTCTGATAGCTCATCTAATTCTGAGGAAATAACTTCTATGGTGGTACCACCAGATACCACAACACCGGTTAATGAGGTGGAAGAAGCAGAAACTCCTCAACCTTTAACAAGAGAAACGGAGCAAAAGAGCGAACCTAAGAAAGAAGCTGTTAAAGCTATTTCGGCGGCAGAGATAGGTGGCCAGGAAATTACGCACCAAGTTAAGAGTGGTGAAACTTTCACGAGCATTGCAAGCCGTTATAACTTAAAGACTGAAACATTAAAAGGGTTGAATGCGTCTGTAACGGATATAAAGGCTGGTACAACCAAACTAAACGTTCAGGTAAAAGCCATACATACCGTAGGCCCGGGAGATGTTCTTCGTGTGGTTGCCGGCAAATATGGTGTAACCAAAGAAGCCATCATGAAGGCCAATGGTAAGTCAAAAGATTTTGCTGAACGGGGTGAGAAATTAATTATACCCTTTCCAAGTAGAAAATAATTCTTTGTATAAACAAGAAACGGGATCGCAGCAGTAAGTTGCGATCCCGTTTCTTGTTATAGGTTGGAAACTCATTGTTAAAAACCTCGTCCTCCTCCTGCTCCACCTCTTCCACCACCAGGGAAACCTCCGTCGCGTGGACCATCGAACTCACGTCTACGTTCATTGTTTTGAACAGGCATTTTACCAAAATTTCGCAAGGTATACGTGAATGTGAGCATCGCATACTGGGTTAACACACGATTCGTCATATCCTGAACGAAGGTTTCTGTTACATTTCGGGTGATACTATTATTCTGCTTTAATATATCAAACACAGTTAGCTTGAGTTCTCCCGCATTGTTTTTCAAGAACTTCTTACCCACACTTGCATTCCATAGTGTAAAGTTTTGATTGTACCCTTCTCCCAATCCCCGGTACTGCTGGTTGCTTATATCCGTTTGCAGAATAAAACCTTTCCCGAAAATCCAATTCACGCGACCTCCCATAGATGCTGTATAATAGTTGTTGTTTAACCTTGGCTGAATGGTGTTACGTACAATATTATAGTTTCCGGAATAAGAAAGTGTGAAATCCAACTTTTCGCTAATATTACTACTTACCACCAAACCCTGTGAAACTGCATAGGTGTTAGAATAATTGGAAATATCGTTAATCACACCAGGCGAGCGCACATAGTTGAACCCTGTGTTTACATTGACATTCAATTTTAATGGTGCTATGGGCTTGCCATAGGAAACAAATGAACGCGCATTCCAACTACCATCTACGTTGATGGGCGCGGTGTATTTTGCACCTTGCTCCAATACCAAGCCATTGGGCAGTGTGGTGGGTCTTTCAGCGATGAAAGTGGAGTTAACAATAGAATGGTTGGTTTGCGACACAAATACCATTGCATTCAAATTGTACGGACGCTCTGCTCCTGAAAGCGAATACCGTATATTAAACATATTGCGATACTCCTGTTTTAGATTTGGATTACCGGCAGTCAGCGCTAATGGGTTACTATTGTCAATTACATTTTGCAGTTGTGAAATAGAAGGCTGATTGGTCGAACTTCGGAAAAACATGCGGAATTGTGTTCCCGACTTGGAACGATACATCAGCATAAAATTTGGCAAAATATTGGTAAATGACTGATCTACCGTTCCAACGCGTGGTGCCAATTGTTGGCTATACAAACCCGTGTTTTGAAAGTCTACCCCAACATTACTCGTCCAGTTATTTTTGCGATAGCGATACGATATACCTGCACGATTGGTCGTATAGCGATTATCAAAATTGTTGGTTAACAAAGTATCCAGATCCAGTATGGAGTTGTCATCAAGATTCAAATTATATGTTTCCTTTTTACTGTTACTGTTACTCACTGTAAGTCCGTAGTTAAACTGTAATTGCCCGGTTGTACTAATCGGTTCAGTATAAACCAGATTAGTTCCCAATGTAAGACCTCCGGAGTTGGTGAAATTTTCCTGATTAATCGTATCGCCCGGAACCTCCAAATTGTTAAAATACCGGTTACGAGAGTACAAACGACTATCGCCAGAGCGATCATTTACCTGTGTATTCACATTCAACGATATACTTCTACCTCTTTTTGCAAACGCATGACGGTATAGTATATCATTGCCAAAATTGTATCCGCTGTTTTTGTTATTTCTATTGATGTTAGTACCATTTAATAAACTACCGTCTCCCAAACTAGTAAGCCCGACTTTTGAACTTGATGAGTGGTTATCCTGAAAACTCAAGCGCGGGGTTACAATCAATGTATTGTTTTTATTGATCGCATATTCCAGACGAAAATTCAATCGGTGATTGGCATTCGTACTGGTCGTTCTTGATGTATCATTGTTAAATTGATTCCCTCTATCTCCTTTTAAAAAATATTCTTGTCTGTTGGTCTGGTTATTCGTATTACTAGTTCGGTTAAAGAAATAACTTCCGGTAAGGTCTACCTTTGCTCCTAATTTGTTGGAGTAATTTAAACCAAACGAATTGGTACCCGTAAGACCATTTTGCCCTCCAACCAAAAAGTTATTGGAAGAATTTCCTCCTCCGCCGCCATTACGGCCTCCTCCGCCCGATCCGGTAACTCCCAATAAATCCTGGCTAGAAAAGTTCTGATTGTTGATATTGTTACTGAGCCCAATTACCGATATTCGCTGATTTCCTTTAAAAAAGCTTACATTTCCGCCTGCCTGATAACGATCATCAAGCCCATAGCCGGCGAAAACTTTACCGAACTGTCCCATCTTACGGTCTGCTTTCGTTACAATATTGATCGTTTTCTGACCACTACCATCATCGAATCCTGTAAACTGAGCTTGATCACTGAGCTTGTCAAACACCTCAATTTTATCAACGATTTCAGCGGGAAGCGATTTTAATGTAAGAGCGGCATCATCTCCAAAAAAGGGTTTTCCATCTACCAAAACCTTATTGACGGTTTCTCCATGAGCCGTAACCGTACCATTCGTCACCGTAATTCCCGGCACTTTTTGGATCAGGTCCTCAGTTGTCGCATCAGGATTTGTTTTAAATGCCGCTGCGTTGTACTGGGTTGTATCGCCCTTTTGCTGAGAGGCAGCTACCTGACCTACGACCTTTACCTCTTTTAAATTTGACACCGCTTCTACCAGTTCAATACTGCCCAAATCCCGTGCATCCGATGAAAGTTCTACTTTCTTAACGAAATCACGATAGCTTATATAGGTCACCTTAATGACGTAAGGAACTTTGTGACTCAACCCCTGGAATATAAATTTCCCGTTGGCATCTGTGGTAACATATTCAGGCTTGGCTTCTGGTGTATCCTTTGCTACCGATACGTAAGCACCCACTACGGCAGACCGGCTCACGCTGTCAATGACCGTCCCGCTGATTTGAGCATTTTGGGCGTGGGCGATTATAGTACCGAAAACTAAAAAAAATAGAAGAGTCAGTTGCCGTTTCATGATATTCTAATAAAGGTTTATGCAGGGTTAGAGACGTAAGTGCAAGAATGGTTTAATGCTGTGCGGAACAAATTGCTTCATTATCGGTCAATCTTGCATTACACTAGACGAAAAGCCCAAATTTACCGATGAAATTACATTCATCAGGATAAAGAAATTGGGCTTCAATTCACATGAATCAAAGCCCAATCAACAATTTATCACTAGAAATCAATTACCGTAACCATTCATCGAGCAAGGCTTTATAGGTTTCTAAGAACACGTCATAAGCCCTTTTCAAATCTGGTAATGCCGTACCTAGCGTACTGGTGTCATCAGACTTAAGACGCCATTCCGCATCCCTTGCAATTTCGGCAACCTGAGAAACGCCAACTGTGCCGGCACTCCCTTTAAGGGTATGTAAATGGCTTTTAACGGTAGGAATATCGCCCTTATCAT
>CALGRQ010000483.1 GCA_937880795.1 uncultured Dyadobacter sp.
AATTATAGAGTAAAGAATTTTATGATTGATTATAACTAAACCAAATTTTCTAATTTAAACAATGGGAGTTTCAAGTATAGCCGCAAAGGCACTAGAGCAGGGAAAAGGAATTGTACGTTTAGCGCCAACCTGGGTGCCTCGTTCATTTTGTGTACCTGGGCGTAGAATAAAATTACATCCAGACGATTACTACGTTTTAGGTGGAGAGCGCGGAGGAATTGACGAGCGCTGGTTGTCTTCAACTACACCTGCTGAAAATGGTCCGCTTACTGGCGAAAATGAAGGGTTGAGCCAAATCGTTTTTGAAGACGAATCAGGTGTTCAAAAAGTTACTTTGAAAGATGCCGTTGACGAGCTAAAAGGTGCGATTATTGGTGATCGTCTTTGGGACGAATACAAAAGCTGGCCAATGTATTCCAAGTTTTTTGATAACATGGGACCATTGCCTCACCACATTCACCACAGAGATGAGCATGCTGCTATGGTTGGCCAGAACGGAAAACCAGAAGCTTATTACTTTCCTCCACAATTGAACAACCACGGTGGAGATTTCCCATATACATTTCCTGGTACTTCGAAAGAGCAGATTAAGGAGTGTCTAATGAATTTCAGCAAGGGCGACAACAAGATCACCAACTACTCTCAGGCATTCCGCTTAGAGCCGGGAACTGGTTGGGATGTACCTCCTGGGATGCTACACGCTCCTGGTAGCTTGTGTACCTACGAGCCGCAAAAAGCATCTGATATTTTTGCAATGTATCAATCGCTTGTGAATGAAGCGGTAATTCCAGAAGAGTTACTTTGGAAAGGAACGCCTCAGGACAGAATCGGAGATTATGACCTGTTGATGGAGGTGATCGACTGGGATTTGAACGTAAATCCTAATTTGATGGAAAAACACTTCATGCGTCCTAAGCCAGTAAAAGATGTAGCTGAAATGGCAGCAGAAGGATACAGCGAAAACTGGATTTGCTATAAAAACGAGGCATACAGTGCCAAAGAACTTACGGTGTTCCCAGGACAAACGGTTACAATTACTGACGCCGCTGCTTACGGTATGATCGTAATGCAGGGACATGGTAAATTCGGTGTTTGGGATATAGAAACCCCAGCATTGATTCGCTACGGACAATTGACAAACGACGAATTCTTCGTGAGCGAGCAAGCTGCGAAAGAAGGCGTAGTGATCAGCAACCCGTCTGCCAATGATCCTATTGTTATTTTGAAACACTTTGGTCCGTTAAACCCGGATCTAGTATTGTAAGCAGTTACTTTTGGCGATCAGCTTTCGGCTTTATTTATTGTCGGCAGCTGATCGCCGAGGTTAATACAAACTGTATAAAAGTTTAAGTTTTTAATTGTTTTCATAACCAACAAAGCTGATCGTGTTATACCGAACAGCCTAAAGCTAAACCAAACCATGCCAGAAAATAATTATCCTAAACTCCACAATGCCACATGGCCTGGTATTGTTGGAAAAGGTTCAGATTCAGAACCGATTATTCCATTTGATACATTACTTGAAAAAACAGCTGCTGCAGAATTTAATGGCGTTAAATTCGATGGACTTGATATAGGTCTTTTCGATGAGCACCTCGGTGCTTATTTGAGCAGTCCGGATGGTGGAGCGCGTTTAGCCGATAAAGTAGGCGCACACAATCTTGCCATCGGTAGTTTGGTTGCCAATGTGTGGGCAGGTTCTTCACTTGGTACCAGCGAGGCTCGCGATACATTTGTGGAACAAGTGCGTAAAGCCTGTGTTTTTGGAAAACAACTTCGTGAGGCTGGTGTTCGTAAAAGTGGTGTAATTCGCATCGATTCTGCTGTCTCTCCCGAAGTTTGGGCGTCGGATCCAGCAGGAAATACCAAGCAAATTGCAGAAACATTCAGACGTGCTTGTGATGTGGCTGCTGATTTCGGAGAAAAACTAGCAGCAGAGGGTGAAATCTGCTGGGGGGGTATGCAAAGCTGGAAGACGATGATCGATACGCTGGAAGCAGTGGATCGCCCAAATATTGGTTTCCAGGCTGACATGTCGCATACATTCTTGTATCTTTTAGGTTATAACCGTCCGGAAGATAGAATTCTACCTGTTGATTTTAAATGGGAAGACCGTGCTGCTTTGGAAGAAGGTCTTAAAAAGATGACCGCAGCATTGCGTCCATGGACAATCGATTTCCACGTTGCACAAAACGACGGAACCGTTCACGGAACAGGGTCACACGATAAAACAGGTCGTCACTGCTTGGCAACTGATCCTAATGGTAAACTGAATATTACTCAGGATGCTGGTTATTGGTTGCGTAACGAAAATGGTGAACTAACCAAAGCATTTAGCCATATCTGCTGGGATGGATGTATGTTCCCGAACTCGGTGATGGGCAACCAGAAAACCTGGAATGACATCCTTGCTGCCTTGGTGAAGGTTCGTCAGGCACATGGCTGGTATCAGGCATAAGGAAGCTCCCTTGTTTCCTGAGTAAAATTTTGAATAAGTAATTGATAAAAAACGCTAAACGCTGCTGGCGGTTCGCTGCCCGGCTGAAAGCCAATAGCTTTTAAAGATATGTCAACTAAAAAAGAAGTAAGAATTGCGTTGATTGGAACGGGCTTAATGGGTCGTACACACTCCAACGGATATAACAGAATTGCCAACTTTTTCCCTGAATTGGAATATACACCAGTTTTGAAAGTAGCATGTTCGCGTAATGCAGCGAAGGCACAAGCTTTTGCTGAACAATGGGGATATGAGTCATTTGAAACGGATTGGAGAAAAGTGATCGCTCGTGATGATATCGATGCAGTAGATATTTGTACTGCCAATGATACCCACGCTGAAATCGCTATTGCAGCAGCAGAGGCCGGTAAAATGGTATTGTGTGAAAAACCATTAGCACGTACTTTGGCAGAGGCTCAAACCATGGTGGATGCCATCGAAAAAGCAGGGGTGAAAAACACAGTATGGTATAACTACCGTCGTGTACCTGCCGTTACTTTGGCCAAGCAAATTGTTGATTCAGGTAAACTAGGACGTATATTCCATTATCGTGCAAACTTCCTGCAAGACTGGACCATTAGCCCGGATGTACCTCAGGGTGGCGCGGCTACCTGGCGTTTGGACGTTGACGCGGCTGGGTCTGGTGTAACAGGTGATTTGCTTGCACACTGTATCGATACAGCTATGTGGATCAACGGAGGAATTAAGGATGTATCTGCAGTGACAGAAACATTCATTAAAGAACGTGTACATTCTGAAAGTGGTGCAGTACAAAAAGTAGGTATTGATGATGCGGCTATATTCCATTGCCATTTTGACAACGGTTCCTTAGGTTTGTTTGAATCTACTCGTTACGCACGTGGACATAAGGCACTTTATACCTTCGAGATCAACGGTGAGCATGCTTCTATTCGTTGGGATTTGCATGATTTGAACCGTCTTGAATATTTTGATCACAGCGATGAGTCTGTGGTACGTGGATGGAGATCCATCTTGGTTACAGATGGCGATCAGCCTTATATGAAGAGATGGTGGATCCCGGGAACCAGCATCGGTTATGAGCATTCGTTCGTACATCAGGTGGCCGATTTCTTCGAAAGTCTTCAAACTGGAAAAGATTGCAGCCCAACATTCCGCGATGCGCTGGAAACTCAAAAAGTTTGCGAAGCTGTTATTAATTCAGCGAATTCAAGAAGCTGGAAAGATACTGGCGTAGAGTGGACAGGATCTTGATTTTAGTCCTATAAGAATTCGGGGTGAAAGCCCTTTGCATTAAGTCCTTTTAGGGTAAAGTTGAGATCATCAAATTACACTAAAAGGGCTTAATCCCTTAAGATAGGGTGCATCTGTACTCTTGTTTCTTGACACCATTTGCTAGTCTTATGTCAGAACCCATCCTCCAAATTACCAATCTCACCAAATCTTATTCCGGAGTCAAAGCCCTCGACGGCGTGGAACTGACACTGGAAGCAGGAGAGGTTCATGCCTTGATGGGAGAAAATGGAGCCGGAAAATCGACCTTCATGAAAATCCTGATCGGATTGGTCAATCCGGATTCCGGAGAGATTGTTTTTGATGGAAAAATATTGGGGAATGGAGGGGTAAGGGATATAGACCGAAAAGGAATTTCGATGATCCATCAGGAAATTCTTCTGATTCCCGAACTGACGGTTGCTCAAAATATATACCTGGGCAGAGAAAAGGAGATTTCGGGCTCGAAATTAGGCTGGCTTAACGACGGTGTCATCAATGCCAAAGCCAAGGAATTGCTCACTCAGTTGGATGTGGATATAGCCCCAACCACCAGGATGAAGCAGTTGAGTGTGGCCCAAATGCAAATGGTAGAAATTGCTAAGGCCATTTCAAATGATGCCCGCGTACTGATCATGGATGAGCCTACCTCAGCTATATCGGATCGGGAAGTGGCGACACTGTTTCGTATTATTCGCGATCTGAAATCAAGAGGAGTAGCCATCATTTATATATCCCATAAAATGGATGAGATTTTCCAGATTTCGGATACCATTACGGTATTGCGGGACGGGAAATATGTGGGTACCAAAAAGGCATCGGATCTGGATTCTGCCACCTTGATCAGCATGATGGTAGGGCGTGAAATAACCAATCTATATCCGGATTCGGTTGCCCAAAGAGGGAGGTCTGTTCTTAAAGTGAGAGATTTGGGCAAAAAGGGAGTTTTTGCAAATATCAATTTTGAAGTACATGCCGGAGAAATACTGGGTATTGCAGGATTAATGGGGGCAGGTCGTACGGAAATTGCAAGGGTCATTTATGGTCTAGATCGGCCGGATCAAGGTGAGGTGTATATAGATGATGTTCCCGTTCGTATACTATCACCAGATGATGCGCTACGCCATGGAATTGGGTATGTGAGTGAAGATCGAAAAGGTTTGGGCTTTATTCCGCAGATGTCCGTACTTCAAAATATGACGCTATCCAGCCTGGCCAACCATCGCCAGGGAATTTTTATTAATGCCAAGAGTGAAAATTCCGCAACCCATGAAATGGTTAGCGATCTTAAAATAAAAAGCGCCGGAGTGGGGCAACAGGTAACACAGCTAAGCGGCGGAAATCAACAAAAAGTAGTTATAGGAAAAGTTTTATTAGCCTCGCCGAAAGTCGTCATTTTGGATGAACCGACAAGGGGCGTGGATGTGGGAGCGAAGTTTGAGATTTATAAACTGATACGGAGCCTGACTGAAAAGGGCATTGCCGTAGTGATGATATCTTCCGAGCTTCCCGAAGTAATGGGAATGAGTGACCGGGTTATGGTATTGTCGAAAGGAAAACAAACGGCTATGTTGTCGAAAGAACTAGCCACACAGGCATTGATTATGAAATACGCGGTGGAGTAGGCGCTTCACGCCAGCCAAGGTTGGTAATATATAGATGAAATAAAATAGCGAGTCAAAATCTGTTATAGTGGAAAATAATATACAAACCCGATTCAAGAATTTTGGTCAGTATGGGATCTTCATTGCCTTTGCCTTATTATGTTTGGTGCTGGCCATGATCACCCCTCGATTTTTTACAGTCTCCAATCTGATGACGATCGGGAATCAGGTGTCGATCAATGCTTTGTTGGCGTTTGGGGTTACTTTTGTGATTATTACAGGAGGTATTGATCTCTCCCTGGGATCTATGGTGGCTGTTACAGGGGTGGTTGCCGCATCTTTTGCACATCCGGATACCTATCCTTTGATTGTACCCGTTTTACTAGGCTTGGCTGCCGGTTCTGGCATGGGGGCATTTAATGGTTTGGTGATAACCAAAAGTAAAGTTCCACCCTTTATAGTCACTTTAGGCACGATGACGATCGGTCGGGGATTGGCACTTATATGGAGTAACGGTAGGCCTATATCCAATCTGTCCGATTCATTTAACTTTATAGGAGGAGGTAATATTTTGGGTATACCGTTCCCGATTATCATCTTAATTATAGCCTTTGTGGTTTGCTCCATCATCCTCAATAAAACGGTTTTGGGGCGTTATATGTATGCCGTAGGCGGCAATGAGCCCGCAGCGAGGGCGTCGGGTATACGCGTTACACGTGTTAAAATGTGGGTATATTCTATCTGCGGTTTGCTTTCTGCAATGGGAGGAATTCTTCTTACATCAAGGATTACAACGGGGCAACCTAATGCCGGTGCGGGTTTTGAACTGGATGCCATTGCGGCTGCCATCATCGGCGGTACGAGTACATCGGGGGGGACCGGAACCATGACGGGAACGCTTATGGGGGCTCTGTTGATCGGTGTAATCAGTAACAGTCTCGATTTGTTAAATGTTACATCCTACTACCAGCAGGTGGTGATGGGGGCAATCATAATCGGAGCCGTAGTTTTGGATGGAATGGGTAAAGAGAAACGATAGGCAAGAAGAACAGATTAAGAGGTATACCAGGATATTTATAAAAGGGTGCGCGCACCATCATCATTCGTTAAATCATGAAAAGAGTTTCGTATTACGCATGTGTACTCCTGGCCGGCTTAATGGCAGGATGTAACCAATCGGAAAAAAGTGGGTCTGGAGAGAAACAGCTGGTCATTGGAGCTACCATGCTCAGCATGCAAAATGAGTTTGTCGTGAATGTGGCTGATGCTATGGAGGCCAAAGCGAAGGATTTGGATGTAAAACTGATTGTTGTTGATGCCGAGCGTTCTGCACTGAAACAAGTGGAGCAGGTGGAAAGCTTTATTGCGCAGGGGGTAGATGCAATTTTTTTAACCCCTTGGGAGGTGGAGGCGAGTTCCCCTGCCGTTAAACTGGCACAAAATGCTAAAATTCCCATCATCAATGTAAATTCTGAGACCACTGCTGCACCAACGGCTTTTGTAGGTTCGGATGATGAAGAATCGGCTCGTATAGCGATGAAATATATTGCCGAAAAACTAGGCGGAAAAGGCAATGTACTCATGATGCATGGTTTTATGGGGCAGGCTGCTCAGATAAAGCGGGACAAGGGTGCTAAGGAAATATTGAAAGCTACTCCTGGCTTGACGCTTCTTGCCGAGCAGTCTGGTGAGTGGGATCGCGCAAAGGCCATGTCTTTAACGGAAAACTGGATTCAGTCGTACGGATCGAAAATCAATGCGATTTTTGCTCAAAATGATGAAATGGGCATGGGCGCAGTGAAGGCATTAGAAGCAGCCGGATTGAAAAATAAAATTCTCGTGGTGAGTGTGGATGCAATACCGGATGCCTTGCAGGCTGTGAAAAAGGGGAGTTTGGATGCTACCGTTTTTCAGGATGCCAAACAACAGGGAGGAGAGGCCATAGCTACTGCGGTGAAAGCGATAAAGGCAGAAAAGTTTGAGACCAAGGTGATGATACCATTTAAGTTGGTTACCAAAGATAATGTGATGGAGTTTTTGAAGTAAATCAAACGTTTTCAGTAATGAAACGATTGGGTCCGTGTTTTACTACACGGACTTTTTTGTTGACGGGAATATTAAAATTCACATCGGCTTACAACCAATTCATACGGATTTGTTTCCCTACTATACAAGATCGTTTAAACAAAAGCCATATGAAAAATATCTTCCTGGGAATTCTGTTTTTCCTCACTGTTATGGGAACTGGGTGTTCAACGGATGCGGTGGAGCCCGAATTAATTATAGAACCACCATTTGAGGAGCGGATCAGTCACGATACCCTCACCAGTGGTAATCATTTGGGAATTGCCATAAATACCACCGCCGAACAGGCCTATATGGCTTTACAAAACTTTAAAAATACCCAAGGTTTGGAGTATGTGAATGTTACCGGGGAGGGTGCTTCCAATATGGCTCAGATTGGAAATCGCATTCCATTGTATCAGTCTATATTTTTGGATGAAAAAAAGGGTACAGATTCCGGGATACAAATCTCTTTTGAAGCGGGTAAAGTGAAAAGTATTTATCTGAATAGTGGGAAAAGTCTGGATCAATGGCCAGCCAAAGAAAACGCGTCGTCTTCGGTTCGTATAGGGGATAAGGTAGAGGACTTACAAGCTAAATTGCTCAAAATTGAAAGTAAAAGCGCCTATACCCATAAATTCGAACGGATTTCTATGTTCATTAAAATATTGGGCGCTGCTTACGATAACGTAATGACGAGTTCGCCACAATGGTATTTTCGGTACGAAGTAGAGCCGAAAGTGTATGAGCTTGTACAAATTCATTTCGATCATGGTCGTGTTAAATTTATAGAGGTGAGCCGGTTTAAGGTGCCTTCCTGAAATTAGGCTATGCTCCACAATACCGTAGGGTATTAAAAAAACAGTGACGGACTTCGATTTGCCCAAATTTTTAGGTCTGTGCAAGGGGAAGTTTACAGGGGCATTTGAGATATAATAGGGTGCTAATTTGTAGAAAAATGATTTATGAAAATCGAGAATTATATCTTTAATTTCTTATTTAAATGAGAGGATAATTATTAAGCACTGGCTGTTTGACCACATTCATTTTCAAAATTCATTGAGAAGTTTTCTATGAAACAACAATTCATATTGATCCTGTTAGTGGCTGTTCTTTGTTCTTGTAATGATGGGGAAGTAGAGAAAAAGTATTTCATGACAGCGTTGGTGAATGATCAGGCGTGGACCTCTATGGAACGTCTTGCGGGGGCTCAGTTGGACTTTAGTGATATTACACAGGGACACAATTTATGGGTTGGTGGAAGCATGGAAGTGCCGCTTCCTGATAAGAATATTTATCGTTTAAGCCTTAGTGTCAACAGTCCGGTAAGTAAAGGGAAATTCAAGTTTAATAATAAAAAATTCGAATCGAATGCTATTGGTGGCGTGCAAGGTAACGTCATTGGCTATAAAAATGGTGTTGATTATTTCAATTCTGTAACTACCTCGGGATTTGTTGAAATAACGCTTTTGACGGATCATGAAGTTGGAGGTAATTTTGAATACCATGCAGTTTCCTATTCGCCAGGTCTGGATCCAAAGGGAATAGACACGGTGAAGGTTACAAACGGTAAGTTTCACGTTCCCATTGTTATGGTTAGCGGCCGGGAATGGAATGCGCCGTAATTAAAACGGTAAATAAGAAGGATGAACTAGTCTTAGTTTTTCCAATGACTTGGATTGTTGACGGATAAGTATTTCGCAATTTGTTTACAGGGAGCTTCGTGAAAAAATCAGAAGCTCCCTTTTTCATTCGCTCTTTTCGGACACATTAGCAGTGAATTCTAAAATGTCGCCAGGCTGGCAGTCCAGTGCTTTGCAAATTGCGGCCAGTGTTTCAAAACGTATACCTTTTGCCTTCCCTGTTTTAAGGATAGACAGATTTACATTGGTTATGCCTACTTTTTGAGATAGCTCATTTAGAGAAATTTTTCTCTTGGCCATCATCACGTCCAGATTTATAATAATGCTCACTTTAAATAAATGCTTCGTTTTCTCCTTTTACCCGTAGTGCACTTTGCGTGAAATAGGTTAAAAGGATGATTGAAAAAATCAGTATATAGGTAATCAGGGATTGGTCTAAAACTTGCTCAGCTAATGCGGTATAAAACAATTCATTCGTTTTACCCAAGTTTGCAGGGGCGTGTTTAGAAATATTGGAGTGCATACAAGCGTTAGCCAACGAATTGAGTAGGGCCGTTATGAATGCAACAATCCCAAGCGATCGAAGTTGTTGAACGTTATTTTCATTAAAAAAGCCCTTTGTATCAAAGGTGTTTTTAATCCGATATATTAAAACGCCAATGGTCGCAATTCCGAGGTATGTCAGAATTTTGAAAATCCACATCCATAATTCATTGCCTTCTGAGTAACCAATGGCCATTAGACCACGCATCCAAAACAACATGCATTGCAACACCACTAAGGTGGCAACGATCCAGAAAATTGAATTGATTCTTTTCATGCTAATCCAGTTTTAGTTTATCAAATGTACTAATATTTATCGTTATACATTAAAAATAAAATGTTTTGTGATAATTTTTTATTCATGATGGATTTTTGTGCCCAACCGTTTGTCATAGAGCTTACCTTATTAAGGGTTACGTAACTTTTGCCATGGAATCGGATACTTTCCGGAAGGCATTGTTGGTATCAAGAATTCGGGGAACTTCATATAGTAAACTCACTCTGAAATCTCCTTTTACGTGCGACGGCTTTATCCGTCGCTTTTTTTATATCAGAACCAACAACACGACTACATGAACACTTTCAATATCAACAGGCGTCAGTTTCTGTATGGCGCAACGGCCTCGCTTGCACTGTCAGCCTTTGGGGCTCAGGGGATGGACCTGATCAATCCGGCTAAACCCTGGCGCGTAGGCCTAATTGGGACCGGTTGGTATGGAAAGAGCGATCTTTTCAGACTGATTCAGGTGGCACCGGTTGAAGTAATTGCACTTTGTGATGTAGATAAAAACCAGTTGAATGAAGCAGGTAGGTTAGTTAGTCAGCGTCAAAAGTCGGGTAAAACGCCTCGGCTATATGGCGACTATAATAAAATGCTTTCAGAGAATCAGTTGGATATTGTTTTGGTGGGCTCACCCGACCATTGGCATGCTTTACAGATGATAGACTCTGTAAAAGCGGGCGCGCATGTTTATGTGCAAAAACCAATCAGCGTGGATGTGATGGAAGGAGAGGCTATGGTAGCCGCTGCGCGGAAATACAAAAAAGTGGTGCAGGTAGGAACGCAACGCAAGAGCACGCCGCATTTGATCGACGCCAAAAAGAATATTGTGGATGCCGGCTTGCTCGGAAAAATATCGCATGTGGAAATGTGTTGCTATTACCATATGCGTAACAATGGCAATCCTCCGGTGAAACCCGTCCCGGATTTTCTGGATTACGAAAGGTGGACTGGTCCTGCTCCGATGAGACCTTACGACGACATCCCTCACATCCGTTGGTGGCGTACATTTATGGAATACGGAAACGGTATAACGGGTGATATGTGTATACACATGTTTGACACCGTGCGTTGGATGTTGAAACTGGGTTGGCCCACGAGAATTAGTTCTCAGGGAGGTATATATGTACAAAAGGAAGGGAAGTCAAATATATCGGATACACAGTCGGCCGTGTTTGAGTATCCCGAACTGAACTGTGTATGGCAACATCGTACCTGGGGTACACCTAACAACCCTGATTATCCGTGGTCGTTTACTTTGTATGGAGAGAAGGGAACACTGTGGGCTAGTACGATGAGCTATGACTTTATACCGCAAGGTAAAGGAGAGAAGATTCACAAAGACGTCGTTTATGAAAAGGAAAAGTATCCGGAAGATTTGAAGGAAGATCGGATTGAGCTTAACGCTGCACCGGCTACCCGGTTGCATATGCTCGATTTCTTACATGCTATTGAACAAAACGGAAAGCCGGTAGCCGATATCGAAGAAGGACATATATCAACCGCGAGTTGTATTCTGGCAAATCTTTCTATGAAGGTTGGACGTCCTTTGGTCTATGATCCTGTAAAACGGGAGGTGGTTGGAGACCGTGAGGCCACAGGATTGCTCGCAAGAGCTTACCGGGATCCATACGTGCACCCGGATTATAGGAAAGTATAAATTTTAACGTATCAGGTCATAAAGCAACGCAATGCATGGAGCTAAAACTTCATTCATTGCGTTTTTTTGTAAAGATATTTGACCTTAAAATATTTAACATTTTTTAAGCCAAATTGATGGAAGAATTTGCAACAATTAAAAGCAGAAAAACGTATTAGAGATATGAATTACAGCGTGTTTGCGTATTGATGGGCGTAGTAGGAGCTGTTGAGATATTTATCCTGAATCGAGTATGTGAGTTTGCAATTTTACAGATATCTTTTACCGTCGTTTAAACCATTATCACTTAGGAGGTGTCATATTATTGTTAAACCAAATTACTTCGATTAGCATGAAAAACATAGGGAAGTTGATAAAGTCCATCGCTGCGATGGTGGTGGCAGGAAGCTTAATGATGGCATGTAGCCAGGCACTTCAGGTAAGTTACGATCATGATTCGTCCGTGAATCTGAAACAATTCAAAACATTTAAGGTGGAATCTGAGCGTACTATGGAGGAAGATCCGCTTTTGGGTAGCGAGTTGAACAGAAGACGACTTGGTGATGCGGTCGTTGAGGTTATGAAAGGAAAAGGATATACGTTGGATCAAAACAATCCGGAGATAATTGTCCGTTTTATGACAGATGTAAAGGATCGCCAGCAGGTACGTTCCAATAACATGTACTCGCCCTATATGTGGTGGTATGGAGGTGGAAATAACATTTCAACCTATAACTATCAGGAAAGTCGTTTTATCCTGAATATATATCAGACCGCAACCAATAAAATGATTTGGCAGGGATGGGCTTCCGGAAAAGTAAAGGCACCCACTAAAAAGGATGATCGTGAAACGATGGTGAAAAATACCATGGCTGACATTCTAAGAACCTTTCCACAGGCCACTATGGATACGTATAGTAGAAATTAATGTAAACCCCCTAAACAAAAATGGAGACGATCGTCTCCATTTTTGTTTGCGTTTATTTTTGAACACCGGATAAATTCTGGCCCTCTCGGTATTCTTCGGAGGCTTTCTTGACGATGGGGTCACCAGCCTGAAGATCGCCGAATACTTCTACGAGTGTATCAACAACCATGCCTCTGGAAACTTTCACCCATTCAGCTTTCCCTTCCTTTTGACGGATCACAAAAACCTTTTCGCTGGAACTTACCACAGCCGAAGATGGCACAAAAAGAGTTTTGACCGTACGTTCTGTGTTCAGTTGCACCTGTGCATACATTCCGGCTTTTAGCTCATGGGTACTATTGTTCACGTCAAACTCGGTCATCATAGATCGGTTCGTTTCAGTTAAACTTCTTGAACTACGGGCATATAGCGCTTTATATTGTTTGTCGGGGCTTGCGCTCACGGTAAAGGCAACCTCACCTTTGTTAGGGACGGCATTGGTTAGGTTTTCGGGTATAGCCAGCGTAAGGCGAAGTTTGGTATTATCTTCCAGTACAAAGAGGGGTTTTGCACCACTTTCGCCAGGTCCTACCAACGCACCTGGACTTATATTTCTTTCAGTAATTACGCCGTCAAATGGTGCTGTAACCGTTAAGTATTTAGAAAGTGCTAGTTTAGCATCCTTATGCGATTGAGCCGCCTGAACATGGCCACGTGCTACGGCTACTACTGAGCTGTCGGCCAGTACTTTTGCATGTGCTACATCCAGTTCATTTAACGAAACTGCACCCTGAGTTCGATTGGTTTTTAGTAATCGCTGATAGGTATTGCCGCTAATGGTATAGCGTGTAATGGCTTCGCTCAATGCAGCCTCCGCAGCAATGGATTGTGCTGTTGCCTGGCTGAGTTCCGACAACACCTCAGGAGCCTCAAGTACGGCCAATACTTGCCCTTTACGTACCAGTGAACCGCGGTCTACCTGAACTGTTTTTACAAATCCTTTTACTTTGGGATGAATATTCACCTTATTCCAAGCAACGAGCTCACCTGGCAACGCCATTTTTTTAGAAGGTTGCAAGCTTTGAACGGTCGTTAATTCAGTTTGCTGCACTTCTTCGGTTTTAGCCTCTTGTTTATGCTCTGTTTCAGCTTCGGTTGAGCAGGCAGTCATACTGAATGCAGCCAGAATGAGTACGGATATGGATTGGATGGTGTTCATCGGAATGGATGGTTGAAGTTTTTTACGTAAAAAGTTACTTTGTGGATCTTCCGGATCCAGAGATAGTGAGGTTAAGCTGGCATTTCGCTGGACCAAGGTAAATATGACCGGCAGAATCAGTAACGAGGCCAATGTGGAGGCTATAAGTCCCCCAATTACCGCTTGACCGAGTGGAGCAATTTGATCACCACCTTCACCCATTCCGGACGCCATGGGAAGCATACCGGCTATCATGGCTATACTGGTCATGAGAATTGGTCTGATCCTGCTTCCGGCTGCAAGCGTTACAGCTTTGGCGGCATCTCCAAGTTCAAGTCTGAGATTTTCGGCATTCGTTACCATCAAAATAGCGTTGGCAACGGATACCCCCACAGACATGATCAAGCCCATATACGATTGAAGATTGAGGGTTGCACCTGTTAAAAGCAGGAGTCCGATAGAGCCAACAACCACCGCAGGGATTGTTGAGAGTATCACCAACGAAAGTTTAAATGATTGATACGTGGCTGCCATCAATAAGAACATAATGATAACGGCTATGCACAAACCCACCTGAAGACTGCTTAATGTATCTGTCAATAAATTTGACTGCCCCTTTAACTCTACTAAAACGCCACGAGGAGGTTCTCCTGCATTTTTTATAGCCTGACTTACAGCCTGGGTTGCAGTACCTAAATCGACCTTATGTAAGTTGGAGGTAATCGTAACGAGGCGGTTAGGACCGGCACGGTCGTATTGCCCGGGCACTGTTTTTTCTGAAAAAGTGGCCACATCTGAAAGTAAAGGATTACTTACTCCTGATTTCAATGGTATGGTGCCGATGTCTTCTACCGAGGTCATCTGATATTCCGGAATCTGAACTTGTACCTGATACGCGAGTCCTTTCGTGTTATCCAGCCAAAGGTTTTTATCTGTAAAGCGGCTGGAAGAAGTGGCAGCCACCAATGACCGGGCAATTTGGGTGGAGGTCACCCCTAACTGTCCGGCTCGCTCCCGGTTAATTTCTACATCCAATATAGGATAGGCCAGTGGTTGTGCAATTTGTATATCTCTGAGGAATGAGATTTTGTTCATCTCATCCTGAATTTTTCTTGCAAATCTTCCGGCTTCTTCCACATTTTTTGCCGCTACGGTTACCTCAATAGGTGTAGCAGATCCCTGGCTCATAATCTTATCAACCAACTCAATGGGTTCAAATGAAATTTTAAGTGACGGGATTTCTTTGGCCACGCGCTCTCGCAATTTTTCTTTTAACGCGTCCATGCGAACAGGGTATTCTTCGTTAAGAGAAACCTGAAGTACCGCTTCGTGTGGGCCACTGTTGAATACAAATATGTTCGAAGTTCCATAGCTGGAAGGAACTGTTCCCACATATGCCGAAGAGATGTCGACATGCTCTTTGCCCACTTCGGATTTAACCAGATCAAGGAATTTTAATGTGGTTTCTTCAGTGCGCTCAACTCGTGTTCCATCAGCTACCTTCAAGCGAACCTGAAACTGATGACTATTGGCTTTTGGTAAGATATCGGTTCCAATAAGGAAAAATCCTCCAACAATGAGCAAAACAGAAACAATGAGATATAGCGGCAATACGAGTTTACCTTTACCCATAATGGTTGCCAGTACATTCAGGTATTTTAATTTGAATTTTTCGAATCCCGTTGGAGGAAGTGAAGGGTGTGCACCTTCTTCAATGACATCATGAATTTCTTGAGCATCCAGTGCCAACGTAGGGGCTTCATGATGAGGATGATCTTTCAACAACCAGTTGGCCAAAACGGGAACCAACGTTTGTGATAGTAAAAAGGAGGCGATCATGGCAAAACCAACGGCCAATGAAAGAGGAAGGAACATGCCTCGTGGAATACCGTTCATAACGAATGACGGTGCAAAAACTGCCAAAATTGCCAGCAGGATTAACAACTCGGGGAAAGCAATTTCCTTACACGCATCCCATATGGCCTGTTCCTTGGGTTTCCCCATTTCCTGGTGCTGGTGAATATTTTCAATGGTCACCGTTGCCTGATCTACCAAAACACCAATCGCCAAGGCAAGTCCACTTAATGTCATGATGTTGATCGTTTGACCAAACAAATTCATCAGGATCACTGCTGAAAGGATGGATATAGGAATGGTAACAATGACGATAATCACACTGCGCCAGTCTTTAAGGAATAATAATACCATCAAGCCTGTCAATACAGCACCTAAAATACCTTCTGTAATTAAGCTTTTAAGCGAGTTGGTAACATATACCGACTGGTCAAATTCATAAGAGATTTTGATGTCTTCCGGAACGGCATTCCTTAATTGTGGTAGTGCTTTGCGAATATTGTTCACCACATCCAGGGTAGATGCATCCGATTTTTTAACCACCGGGATATATACCGCACGACGACCATTCACAAGTGCGTAACTCACGGTCACGTCAGCCCCGTCTTCTACTGTTGCTATATCTCTTATGAAAACCGTGGGTCCGGCACCGACACGAATGGGTATATTGAGAAAATCTTCCGGTTTCTTGATCAGAGAGTTTACGGGAGTCATTAATGTTTTATTACCCATCCGTATGTTCCCGGCTGGTGAAGGCTGGTTGTTGGTTACCACCGATTTGATGATCTCTTCCGGGGTAAGATGGTAACTGCGGATTCGCTCCGGATCTACACGTATTACAATGGTACGTTGGTTACCTCCAAAGGGTGGAGGGCTGGATACACCCTCAATTCTTGAAAACATGGGGCGCACGCGCGAAGACGCAAAATCCTGAATTTCGTTCAACGAACGTGATGCACTTTCAAATACAATTTGACCAATGGGGACCGAACTTGCGTCAAAGCGAACTACCTGAGGTGGTACGGTACCCTCAGGCATATACGCTTTGGCGCGGGAGACGTTATTCGCCACCTCGGCCGCGGCCTGAGCCATGTCGGTTCCGGGATAAAACGAAAGCTTAATGAGTGAGAGTCCCTGAATGGTTTTTACATCTACATCGCGAATACCGGATACATAAAGAAAGTGGTCCTGGTAGCGGGTGGCTATAAAGCCGTCCATTTGATCAGGTGCCATCCCTCCATAAGGCTGGACCACATAGATGGTCGGTAAGTCCAGACTCGGGAAAATATCAACAGGGATTGTCCTGATTGATAAAACAGAAAAAAAGAGGATGCCAATGACGACCACCACAATAGAAATGGGTTGTCGCAGGGCCGTTCTGATAAGTTGATACATAATGGATTAATCTAATTCAGAATGGATTAATTTAATTGGTTCAGGAATAGTGATAAGTCTCCGGCTGAGGCAGCGGTTTGTAATAATGCACGCCACGCACTTCCATAGGCAATGTATCGGTCTATTTCGGCTCTGTTTAGAGCATGTACGCTTTGTGCCAGGGTGAAAAGATCTGTTAAACCGCTCTGATAA